>NZ_CDWRCM010000038.1:17549-20634 GCF_977927585.1 Frankia sp. CcWB2
GACGGGTATCGTGACATCCGGGAGCATCGGCGTCCAGCTTTCGAGCCGGTTATAGGAAGCGCCGATGCTCCCGCCAGCAGGCTCCCGAGCTGCTCGTTTCCCCGCACGCCACACCGGGCCGTGCCACCCCCAGAAACATGCCACCCAGCTCAACGGGCGTAATCAGTTGACTTCTTCTCTCGCGGCGAGCGATCAAGGAAAAGTGCGAAAGTCGAGCGTTTCCTCATATGCCTGACAATGCACGGCTCGGCCCCGTCGGCGCGAGGCCGCAGGCACCGCGTTTCACGAGTGCTGCCATCCCCCAGGCCGGGTGCGAACACCACCCAGAAACCGCCGCCGCGCCGGCGAACTGGCCCGGCTGCGGGCACCCTCCACCCGATCGGTCACGACCCGGCGGTGGGCAGTACGGCGTGCATCAGGCGATGGACCTCCACCCGGTCCGGGCCGGTGAGCAGGGCCGGGTCCTCGCCGGGCAGCAACGACGTCGACATGACCCGCCCGGTGGCCGCATCCAGCGCCTCGACGGTCTCGGCCAGCAGGTACATCACGGTGGCGCCGTCGTCCGCCCGGCCCACCAGCGTCGCGACGATGCCGGGCAGATCGCGAACGGCCGGCCAGATCCGCTCGGTGCCCGCCCGGTCGAAGGCCGCGGTCCACCGCGGGGTGCGCGGCCCGTCGAAGCTGGCCTGCCGCAGGTAAAGGGCCGGACCGGTGGCGGCGCCGGCGAAGTGTCCGGTCACCGTGTAACGGCGCACGGCGCCCAGCCGGACGCTGCCGCCGGCATCGACCGGGGGAGCCGCGGGGCCGGCCGACGCGGATCCGGCGTCGTGCCAGAGCGTGATCAACCCGTCCGGCGCGCCGTCGTCCCCGCTCGTCGACATGGCCCGGCTGACGAGGACGCCAGCGTCGTCGTGGACGGCTGACAGGACGTCGTCCACCCACGCAGTGCTGGGCGGGTCGGGAATGCCGAAGATCGGTTGGATGATGAGGTCCATCGGGCGCCTCCTGCGTCGGTCGAGTTCCGATGATCGTGGTCGACGATCCCGCGCCGGCCGGCCCCGTCCCTCAGTACCAGTACCGAACTTCGGCACGGAACCGGCTATCTACGTGGCCGGGGTTGCCCCATCCTTGGTGGGGTGCGCGGTGATGACCGCCCGTTCGTCGGGCGGCAGGAGGAGTTGACGCTGCTGCGTTCGCGGGCGCGGACGGCGGCGGCGGGTCGAGGCGGGGTCCTGCTGGTCACCGGCCCGGCGGGGATCGGCAAGACCCGGCTGGTGGAGGAGTCGCTGCGGGCGGACGCGAGGTCCTCGGCGGTGCCGGTCGGCCGCGGCTACAGCCTCGCCGACCGTTCCGCTCCGCCACTGTGGCCCTGGCAGCAGGCGCTACGCGCCCTCGCCCGCCGCGGCGGGCGAGGGCGCGTAGCGCCGGGGCCATCGATCTGTTCGCGGGGGCGGTGAGCGGCGACGTACCTGGTGACGCGGCGAGCGCGGCCGCCGTGCGGTTCGCCGCG
Source organism: Frankia sp. CcWB2 (assembly GCF_977927585.1). Taxonomy (NCBI): domain Bacteria; kingdom Bacillati; phylum Actinomycetota; class Actinomycetes; order Frankiales; family Frankiaceae; genus Frankia; species Frankia sp. CcWB2. Next base: position 19,060 of record NZ_CDWRCM010000038.1, read on the forward strand.
CTGGCCGCGGTCGCCGATGCGGTGCTGACGGCCGCCACCGAACCACTGGTGATCGTGCTGGAGGACCTGCACTGGGCCGACACGAACACCGTCGAGCTGGTGCGGCAGGTAGCCGGCGGGATCGTCGACAGCCACCTGCTGCTGATCGCGACGATGCGCGCCGAGGCCGGCGACGTCATGCGTGAGCTGTCCCGGCTGGACAGCGTCCACGCCGTGCCGTTGCGACCGCTGACGGCAGCCGCTGTCCGGGACTACCTCACCGCGCTCGACCCGGCGGCCTCCACCGCCGCCCGCGCGGAGCAGGTGGCGCGGCGCAGCGGCGGGCTGCCGTCGCGCTGCAGGTGCGATCGTCCACCGTCCCCGGGCTCGCGGCCGAGGTCGCCGGTCACTGGCGCCGCGCCGGCGGCCACGAGCACGCACATCGCTGCGCAGCCCGGTGAGCCAGGCAGGCCGCCGTCGAGGCAGTCCAGGCCTTGGCCTACGACGAGGCGGCCACGCACCTGCTCACCGCGGTAGCGGCGCTCCGGCAGGCTGGCACCGGTGAGGCGGAACTCGCGCAGACGACCTTGGAGCTGGCGCGCGCCTACTACCTGGCCGGAGCGCTGACCGAATCGCTCCGGCAATGCGAACAAACCGCTGCGGCAGCGCAGCGGGCAGGCAGGGACGACCTGGTGGCCGCAGCGGCGCTGGTGGTGCGTTGGGTGACCTTCCCGCAAGCCATCGAGGCGATCTCCCGGCTGTGCCGGACGGCGCTCGCCGCACCGCAGCCGCCCGCATTGCGGGCACAGGTGCTGTCACAACTCGCCACGATCCTGGGCGAGGTCGGATCCACGGAGGCGGCCCACCGGTATGTCGACGAGGCGATGGAGCTCGCGCAGGCGAGCGGCGACGCCCAGGCGTTGCTGGATGCCGCCCGCGCCCGGGAGATGTTGCTGGCCGGTCCGGACGACGCGGAGGAACGGCTGCGGCTGGCCGCGACCGCCGTCGAGCAAGCCGATCGGCTTAGCCAGCCGCTGGCCGCCGTACTCGGGCAGCAGTGGCGGATCAGGGCCGCCTACCAGCTCGGTCGCCTCGACGTCGTGGACGAGGCGATGGCCGCCGTCGCGATGCTGGCTGACCGCAGCGGCCTTCCGCTGGCGAGCTGGCATCGGTTGCGCGGCGTGGCGGCCCGAGCTGCGCTGGAAGGCGGGTGCGCCGCCGCGCGGTCGGCCAACATCGAGGCCCAGCGGCTAGGCTCGCGGGCCGGAGACGCGCAGGCGATCGGGCTGAGCTACGCCTTCGCCGCCCACCTGGCCATGCTGCGAGGGGACGCCGCCGAACTCCCGGACGACTTCTGGCCGATGCTGGAAGCAGTCCCGCCGTCGCCGCTGATCACGGTGTTCCGCGCCAACACTCGCCAACTCGAGGGCCGCCGCGAGGAAGCGAAGGCATACTACGAGCAGCTGCGCCAGATGCTCGACGGCCCGGTCGTCGATCTCCGCTGGGGCGGGATACTGATGCTGCTGATCGACCTGGTCGAGGCATTCGGCGACGCTGCGGCAGCGGAGGTTCTCGCCAACCACCTGAAGCCCTACG
>NZ_CDWRCM010000038.1:21130-23700 GCF_977927585.1 Frankia sp. CcWB2
CCGCGTACTCAGGGGCGGTCGGAACACCGACGGTCTTCTTCGTTGGCTATATGCAGGGCCACTATGGGCGCGCGCCCCCACATCGTGCTCAACCGGCTGGCCCTCGCCGACGTGCTGCGCCGCCTCGACGACCCTGACGCCGCCGTGACCCTCGCAGGCGCGGCCGCGGCCGAGGCTCGCCGGCTGGACATGCCCGGGCCGCTGGCCCGCGCTGACCGGCTGCTCGCCGACTTGGCGGCCGCCCGCCGAGAGACCGACCCGCTCACCCCCCGCGAGCACGAGGTGGCCGCGCTCGTCGTCCAGGCCATGTCCAACCGGGAGATCGCGGCGCGGCTGGTGCTCAGCGAGCGCACCATCGAAAGCCATGTCCGCTCGATCCTCGCCAAACTCGGCTGCACCAACCGGACCGAGTTGGTCGCACGCTGGCGGCCCTGAACACCGGTCCCGCGAAAAGAAAGGCCATGAAGACCGTCCAGCCGAGCCGGCACCCTTCAGCGGTGGACCCCACTGGAAGGTGCCATTGGAAGAAATATTTGATCTTGGTCGAGGCTCCTGAAATCACCGTCCGCCCGATCGCGACAGGGCTGCTTCCGGCAAGTAGGCGTTCTACCACGTTTACGCTCCCCGCTGCTTTCTCGGTAGGTGAGAAGGTGAGAAAGTGAGAAAGAGGTCATTCCTTGGTGTAGACGATTTCGTCCCGGACGGCGATCTCGAGCGACTTGGGAGTCGAAATGAAATAACTTGCGCGTTTCGAACCCTCCACAGGCCTGTGACCTGCGATGATGCTCTCGATCACGTATTTGTTACTTCATTACGTCCCCTTGATGCCGCCCAGTGACTTGAGGCCGCCCGTGGAATCTCGGGTCGCTCTCACTTGGACCGGCAGTCGATCACTCGCATGAGGCAGCTCGAAGGCGAACATCTGCTCGTCACCGAAGGCATCCTGCATAAGGCGCCGAAAGGTCAATTTGAGTGGCACGCCGTCGACGACTACACGATCGGGTTTCCAGAGAGATACGTGGATTTCAACGGCGCGTGGTTCTTCGTCGACAAAGATGCGCATGACATAAATTTTCCCGGAAGGGGACCGCCACATAAGTTCTGCCCGAATGTCACCTTGAGCCCTGCCGGTACCGGATCCCCGCTCGGCGACTCCGTGGGAGGGGGCCCGGCGTGCCTCGTCCGCCGGCTGGGGGCGCGGCGTGCGGGCAGCGCCGTCGAGATGTGTCGTCGCGGCAGGGCCGGGCGGGACTGGCCGGCGGGCCGCGGGCAGGTGTTTCCGGGCGCCGCCGGGCAGCGTCTGGGGCCGCTCGAGCGCGTCCGCCTCGTCCGGGACCGCCCTCTGATCTGGCGCGACCGCCAGCTGCGGGGCACTCGCGGCCGGTCCGGGCGGCGGCTCGACCGCCTGCACGGGGGGGGGGGAAAAAAAAACGGGGGCACCGCGACGGCCGGAGCGATTGCCCCCGTTTCGGGGTCGAGGGACCGCAGCCGCGCGGTCGCCGCATCCGACACCGCTCTGCTGTCGTCGTTGGCGAGACGTACAAACTCGGCGCGGACCTTCCCACGCACCAGCTCGTTCCCGACCCGGTGCAGACGGTCCATTTCGTCGAGAGCGGCGAGGCGGACCGCGGCCAGCGGGCTGTCCACCGAATGCCGTAGGTAGGGAGGCAGCGTCCAGTTGACGTTCCTGGCGACGACGGTCCGCCCCTGGACGTTGTCCTGCTTCTTCGGCCGCTGCTGCGGCATCTCGGCCACGACCCGGTCGTGGACGTAAAGGTAGAGCTCGTCGACCGTGATGTCGCCGTCGCCGTCGAGGTCGGCACTACCGTCGCGCAGGCCTTCGACGAGGTAGCGGGTGAATACCGACCGCGCCGCCTCCCCGTGCGGCTGGTCGCCTTCGAACGCGTACTGCGTGGAGTCCGTGGCGGTCAGCACCGTACGGCCACGGCCGCGGAAACTCTCGAAGGTGTGCACGGCCGTGTCGGCCTTCGCCAGCCGGCCTGCCGGGTAGGCCCCGCTGTAGCAGCAGTCGAGGATCAGCACCTTCTGCTGCGAAAGGCAGCTCTCCATGGCCTCGTTGACGTCCTCTGCGGATAGGCCGGTAAACCACAGACCGTCCCGGCGGGTGTTCGCCATCGCCAGGTACAGCCGGCCGGCGTCGTCCTTCAACCCGTGGCCGGTGAAATACAACAATGTCAGGTCGTCCCGACGCCGGTCCCGGTAGAACTCCCCGACCGCCTGCTCCACCTGGTGGTGCGGCTCGTTGGCCAGAACCGTGACCTCGAACCCGGCGATCCGCGGATCCCCCAAGACGTCGGCAAGGGCCTCGGCGTCGTGCGCCGGGGCAGTCAACCGCCGCAGCCCGGCATCCTGGTACTCGTAGGTGGCGATCAACAGCGCCAGCCGTCGGCCCATCGCCTACCCCGCCGAATGCCGGCGCACAAAGGCGTCGACCAGCGCCCGCTGCTGTTCCGTCGACGCCTGCTCCACCTCGATGGAGTCACCGTCGATGGTCATCGAGACCCGGTGCGCCCGGCGCTGGCGGGCAAGCCAGTCGCGCACCGTATCGA
>NZ_CDWRCM010000038.1:24004-27770 GCF_977927585.1 Frankia sp. CcWB2
CCAGCGCCGGCAGCACCCCGCCGGAGGTGCCCAACGCGACCACGATCGCCCCCACCGTGACCGGGTCGGCCACCTCCGCGCCCTCCGGGACGCTCCCACCCGCCGCCAGCCCGACCGACTCGACGTCCAGCTCGCCGATCTCCGCGCGCAACCGCCGCGTCAGCCGATCACCCGCCTCGACGTCCAACTCTGGGTCCGGCGCCACGACCACCAGCACGCTCACCGCGCCGGCCGTGACACCCCGCTCACCGACGCTCATCTCGCCCCCGCTTCCCGTCGCATAGCCGCCGAGATCGTAGCGGATCAGGGGTACCCGCCACCATTCCCCAGCCCGGCGCGACGGACAGCGGCGGCCAAAGCCTCGCAAATGTAAAGCGGAATTGAACACGTGTTCCGAACCTCCGGTAGGTGCGGAGGCTCCGACCGGGCCGGTGACCTCTGCAAGCCGTGGTCTTGGACGGCTGGACGATGGAAACCGTGTGAATCGAGAGGTTCCCACACGGTTCTGCGATGGCCGGGAGGTGAGACTCCTCCCGGCTACTTGCTGGTTCTTTGGTGGCATAGCATGATGGAAGTAACGCACCGCAACAACGAACAACCGACAGCCAGTGAATCTCTGGTGGTGCTCTCAGCTCGAGGACCAGAGGCTGGCCACGGGGACAGCGATGACGCGCTCCGCGAGCTGGAAGATCCGTGGGCCTGTGTGTACGAAGAGCCCGAGTGTGAACCGCGCACCGATCTCCGCCTGAAGCCATTCAAGGTGTCGTGCGTCGGCACGCGAAGGGGCTGCGGACGCTTTGACTTCAACGGCGACGATCTGGCTGTCTCGGGCTTCGAGGAGCAGGTCGATCTCACGGCGGCCGTTGGCGTCGCGCAGGTGGTACATGTCGGCGCCGACTACGCTCAGCGCGCACTCGGCGCGGAACTGTGCGGCGACGAGGGTGTCGATGATGCGTCCGAGTAGGTCGCCGTCGCGGAGCGCGCGGCGGTGGTCGATACGGAGCAACGGGGCAAGGAGGCCGGGGTCGGTGAGGTACCGCTTGGGCAGCCGGACCGCGCGACTCGTGCGGTTGCGCGCCCAGGCGGGGACCCGCTGGGTGATCATGAGGGTGTCGAGGAGGTCGTCGTAGGCTACGGCGGCGTCGCGTCCGATGCCCGCCGAGTCGTAGAGCAGCTTGTGGGTCGGCGAGCCGGCGGTGTTGGCGGCGATCGCCTGGAGATATCTGCGAAGTCGCAGGGGGTCTCGTACGACGCCGAGGGCCGGGGCTTCCCGGGTCGCGAGGTGGTCGACGTAGCCGGTCAGCCAGCGGTCGCGCGCTCGGTCGGCCTCGGTTCGCAGCGCCTCCGGCCAGCCGCTGCTGAGTGCCTCGGTCAGGTAGGTGTGCAGGTCCCAGCCGGTAGGCGGATCCGCGAACGCGTCCGCGTCGGCGTCGAGGATCCGGTCGATGAGCGAGGGTGCGGTCGGGTCGCCGTGGCGTTCCCGACCGACGAGGGGATACATCGTCAGCCGGACGATTCGGCCGGTAGCAGGCCAGCCCGAGGCGGTGAGGTCGGCCTGCGACGATCCGGTGAGCACGAACCTCCCTGGGCGCGGATCGTCATCGACGGCCCGCTTCACCGCGCCGAGCACCTCGGGCACGACCTGCCACTCGTCGATCAGGACAGGCTCCTCGAGCCCGCGCAGCGCCGCGTCGGCGTCGGCCCTGACGACCGCGGCCTGCGCCGGGACGTCCAGCCGCAGGATCGACTGGCAGACACGCCGGGTCGTGGTTGTCTTGCCGCACGCCCGGGGGCCGACGACGAGGACGGCTGGGTGGGAGGCGAGGACATCCTGCAGCTCCACGTCGAGCAGGCGAGGAACGTAGGCGCGCACCAACATCCGATCATGAAAATAATACATTCTTGACCATGGTAATTACACGTAGAACACCGGTAATCTAACACGCACTCGAACCGCGCTTCGACATCCCGCTGGTCGCCAGCATCCCCGCGGTCCGTTCCCCGCACGGCCCGCGGCGACGCCACCCGGGCAAGCTGCGTGCGGGCAAGGCCTACGACCAGCCGGACCTGCGCTGTTTCCTGCGCCGACGCCGTATCGCGGTTCGTATCGCCCGCCGCGGCGTGGAGAGCACCGAACGCCTCGGCCGGCACCGGTGGAAGGTGGAGACACCCCACGTAAGACACGCTCTTACTGTGGCTCACGGGGCCCACCACGTCATCCGTCGGGCGGTCGGCTTCGACCTTCCCGGCGGGGCGTCTCGGACGTCGTCGTGGCTGCTGGGAGGTCATCCCGCTCGGTGTCCCAGATGGCGGATAGCGTTGGTCGGCCGAAGCAGGGACGGAACCAGATGGTTATCTCGCTGTCCGCAGTCTCAGCGATCGTCCCGCGTGCTCCCGTGACCATGGGATTGCCGCATGCGGTCAGCAGTCCGGCGACGCTGAGGTGTATGGCGTCCCATTCGTGGGCGACGGCGCGCCAGTCGGGGCTGAGCGCCCAAGGCGTATGAATGCCCCAGGTCAGCCATTCGCCGGGCACGTTGGCGACGGTCGGATGGCGCTCGCATAGGCGCAACCAGTCGCTGGGGCCATGTAGCTCGTAAACGCGCGCGTGGGCGGTAACCGGCACACTCCAGCAACCGATCTGCGGTCCGTGCCGCGACGTGACGCCGACGTCGCAGAGCTGGGTGGCGGGGAGCCTGGGGCCCAGCCTGGTCGAGGTGCGGATGCCGGCGGGCAGGCGGAACCGGGGGGCCTCCCGGGGAGTGGCCCGGGCGGCGAGTTCGTCGAGATCGGGTGGGGTCGCGGGAGAGCCCAGCAGGATCTGGTCCTGGCGGCGTAGCGGCTCCCACCACCACCACGCCGCCGGCGCAGCCGACAGCCGCACGGCGACATCGGCGAGGACCGGAGCGTCGGCAAGCAGGAACTGCCGCACGGACTGCTGTAGGGGATACCACGCCCAGCCGGAGACGGCGCGCAGGGTGACGGCAGTGAGGCGTTCCACGTCCTGCAGCGCGTCGACGTAAGGTTCCAACACGGTCCGTGGCTGAGGGCTGTGCTCGCGCCGGCGGCTGGCCCACCCGGCGGCGTGGAGCGGGCCGATCATGTTCGTCCTCAGTGTTGAAAGGCATACAGGTGGTTCGGGACTTCCGGCGTACGCATCTCGGACGGCGCCCAGCCGCAGGCCGACGAGCTCCGCGAGCACACCGAGCGCCCGTGGCGCGCCCAGCAGTTACTGGGCGCGCCACGGGAGGCTGCGGCGCAGGGGCTCACTCATCATGCGGGGACAACCGAAGGGTGATAACCAAGATCGTACATGTGATAGACGGCCAGATATGAGGACTCGCCCGACTCGACGCTAGGCCGGTGGTACGGGACAATCCTCGATCAACTTGGTGTTGTCGACGTAACCCACTTTGGTCACTCCCCTGATCGTCACGGCGATCTCAGACTCGCCCTTATACCAGCCGTAGTCCCGGCACGGCCGGTGACAGGGCGCCTCGTAACTATACCTGTTCGGCCGCGAGTCGACACATGGTTCCCCAATCGGATCGAATTCGAAGTACGGAGGAAGCACCGAGTAGGAAAGCTGCGTCTTGATCGAGATGTTCTCGGCCACATACGGTGCGCCGTTTCCGCTGTTGAAATAGCAGGCGGCGGTGGCGTGGACGCTCGCATCACCGAAGCCACCCGAATAGTGTGGGTCCTGTTCCTGCAGGTCGCAGAAGGCTCCGGCCTCGTCGAAGATAAGCTGCGCATCTGGATCTGT
>NZ_CDWRCM010000039.1:0-5468 GCF_977927585.1 Frankia sp. CcWB2
GCATGGCCTATCCCGGGCTTGTCCTTGCCAACGCGGCGTTAGGAGCAGGGGTGGAGACCCACCTGTTCTTCACCTTCTGGGGCTTCGACATCATCACCAAGTCCAGGATGGGTGACCTGAAGTTCACCCTGCTCGGCAATACCGCCTCGCACATGCCGCAGGGGCTGGGCGGCCTGCCCGGCATGACAGCGATGACGACGCACGTGATGAAGAAACAGATCGCCGACGTCGGCGTGCCAGAGGTGCCGGAGTTCCTCGAGCAGATCGTCGCCTCCGGCGGCCATCTGTGAGCCTGCCGCATGTCCGCCGACATGATGCACCTCGACGAATCCGATTTGTATGAGGACGTCGAAGGGATCATCAGCGCCGCGGACTTTATTGAGAAGACCGACGGCGCCCAACTGCTGTTTATCTGACACGGGACCGAGGGTCGCCTGGCAGGGGACCGCGGGTGAGAGGCGATCGCAACGTTCGAGGCGACGTTCCCTGGATGCCGGGAAAGGCCGGTTGGCCGGCCTCGGCCCCGGTCGAGTCCTGGCCGGCGTTCGCGGTCGTGTCGCCGTCACCACGCCCGAGTCCCCTGAGCCGCCGTGGGATGGCTCTCACCCTACGGTGCCGATCGGTGCGGCGAGGGCGGCGTCGAGGCGGGCGCCGGCCTCCTTCGCCACCGGTTCCAGTTCGTCGCGGCCGGTGACGGTGACCATGATCCGCGGGTCGAGGACCTCGACCACGGTGCCACCGTCGGCGGCGCGGACGACGACGTTGCAGGGCAGCAGCAGGCCGATCTGCCGGTCGACGTCGAGAGCCCGGTGGGCGGCCGGCCCAGATCGCGCCCGACGGGCATACCGCCGTCCTGCTCGGCGGCGCGGCCGCAGAGAACATCGACCTGCACACCCTGCTGTCGGACCGCACCCCGCTGGTGCTCGGGGTGGTGCTGGGGATGGGTTTCCTGCTGCTGCTCGTGGTGCTCGCCGCGCCGCTGGCAGCCGCCCTCGGGGTGGTCACGAACCTGCTCGCGACCGGTGCCACGTTCGGCGTCGCGAAGCTGGTTTTCGCCGACGGGCACGGCGCGGGCCTGCTGGGTTTCACCTCCCAGGGGTTCCTCGACGCCTGGGGGCCGATCTTCTTCTTGGCAATGATCTTTGCGATCTCTATGGACTACACGGTGTTCCTGCTCGCCTCGGCCAAGGAGCACTGGGAACGCTCCGCCGATCCACGGGAGGCGATAGTCGGCGGGCTCGCTCACTCCGGTCGGGTCATCTTCGCGGCGGCCGCGGTGATGGTTGCGGTGTTCTTCACCTTCGCACTGTCCGGACCGCTGCCGCCAAAGGAGATGGGCGTCATCCTCGGCATCGCCGTGCTGCTGGACGCGGCCCTCGTCCGCCTCACCTGCTACCCGTCCTGCTCCGGATCATCGGACGGGCCGCCTGGTACAGCCCGATGTGGCTGCGCCGCGTCCTACCCACTGTCACCTTCGCCCACTGACCGAACGCCCACTGACCGAAGCGATCGCGTCCCTGGGCCGGCTACCCGCCGCCGGCCTAGGCACGACATCTGCCGAGGGCCACGCGAGGGACAGGAACAGCTTTTCCAGTTCCGTCTCGGTCATCGGTGCCGCCTCGCCGCTCTCACGCGCGGCCAGGCACTGTTGCATCCCGGACACTATGATCTTAAATCCGGCCCGGTCCAGAGCTCGGGAGACCGCGGCAAGCTGGGTGACGACGTCAGCGCAGTCGCGACCATCCTCGATCATGCCGATTACGCCGCGGAGCTGACCCTCGGCGCGCCGCAGGCGCCGAATCACATCCGCCATCGCCGTCTCGTCGACCTGCATCCCGACCTCCATATCCCGCACCAGGTGACCGCAGGCGCTGCCTCCAAGATACCCTCCCGGGTATACATCGGGTGACCTCACCCACGATCAGACCTTTCGGGATCGTCGCCGCTGGTTGTGGCTGGTTGTGGAGGACCTGGCGGGCGAAGGTGAGCTGTACCTGTCCAGCCGGCAGATCGCCGAGGCGCTCAATGCCGAGGGCTGCGCCCACCCAAGCGCACCGACCGCTTCGGCCCCGGCCAGGTCCTCACCCTGACCCGCCGGCTGGGCATCGGGGTCCGCCACCCTCGCGGCACCCGCACCGCGCTAACCGGCCTGGGACCACACCGGTACTCGGTGACCGAACTCGCCGTAGCCCTCCAGCAGGCCGACCGCTACCCTCTACACCTGGATCTACCGGGGGTGGATCACCGCGCAGCGCCACCCGGATGGCAGGTCCTGGGTCATCATCGCCGATGACGCCGAGATGCAGCGGCTACGCGAGCGCCGGGCCCCCGGGCCACTACACCCGCCGGGTACCCCGATAACCGACGTTTCGTCGGCTGCTTCGCATCGAGTCGGACGGGACAAGAGCCAAGCGGGCACACCACGTCGGTGGAGGGGTAGGCTGTAGGTGTTGCTTGTTCTTCCGTGCGTGACCTACGCAGAGAACGGCACGACTGGACCACGGCACCGGCCGGGGTCTGGGGCGAGGCCGGTACGCGAAGGACGCTTACCGGGAGCGCGGCAAGGAGAAATAATCGTGGCGCAGGGTACCGTCAAGTGGTTCAACGCGGAGAAGGGCTTCGGATTCATCTCCGTCGACGGTGGCGGCCCGGACGTGTTCGTCCACTACTCCTCGATCGTGGCGGACGGCTATAAGTCCCTGGATGAGGGCCAGAGCGTCCAGTTCGAGATCGTGCAGGGCCAGAAGGGACCGCAGGCGGACAACGTCCAGCCCGTCTGAGACCGTACCACCCCCAGCCTTACGCGTCGGCGCGCGGCTCCCGCGGGAGCCGCGCGCCGACGTTGTGTTGGTCGATGTTGTGTTGGCAGGCCGGTAGTCTCACCGCCGTAGTTGACCGACGCCGTCGGCGGACACCGCGCGATCATGGCTCATGTACACCTGATGAGCGACCAGATCAGCGCCCGGGCAACTGAACCACGGTGATGAAGAAGTCGTCGATGAACCGGACGTCATCTACGAACCGGTCGAAGTCGACCGCCTTCGTCACGTAGGCGTTGGCGTGCAGATTGTAGCTGCGCAGGATGTCCTCGGCAGCGTCCGAGGTGGAGAGCACCACGACGGGGATACGTCGCAGGTCGGCGTCGGCCTTGACCTCGGCCAGGACCTCGATGCCGTTGCGGCGCGGCAGGTTGAGGTCCAGCAGGATCAGGTCGGCCGTAGGGGCCTGTGTGAAGGGCTCCTCCCGGCGGAGGAACGCCATGGCCTGGATACCGTCGTTCACGACATGCAGCCTGCCGTTGATCCGATCATCCGCGAACGCTTCGCGGGTCATGAGGACATCCCCCGGGTCGTCCTCAACCAGCAGTACGTCGAACGGGTCCGTACGGACACTCGCCGTCATCTGGATACCTCGAAGTAGAGGCCGCCATCGCATGGCAGCCGGACGAGAAGCGGGGGGTAGGGACGAGAGGCGGAGTAGGGACGAGAAGCGGGGACAGGGCGGACCGGACGATCAGCGCCCACCGCGGGGGACGGCCGCTCCTCGAGAGCGTGAGCGGGGTCGCGAGCAGGCGCGGGCGGAGCCCGTCCGGCCCGGAACGGTAACCGGACATCCCGGAATCGATGCACGGACTTTGGCGATGTCTGACGGTACGCCAACGGAAGTGGTCTGTCGCCCCCCTAACAGGGACAAGTCCAAGGACAAGCCGAGGCTCACCGTTTTCGGCCTCGCCGCGACCGCCCGGGCACCCACGACCGCCCGGGCACGAGGCCGTACTTCGGCCGCCGTTCCCGGCGTGGCGGTTCCCGGTCGCCTCCGGCGGGAAGGCAAGGGCCATGAGCTCCGGCAGCCCGGTCCAGGACGAGATCCGCCCGCATGCCCGCGAACTGCGTCGGCTGATCCCGGACGTATACCGGGGACTCGGCGCCCTGGGCGACGCTGCTCTCCGTGACGGCGCCCTGGACAGCTGCACGAAGGAGCTGATCGCACTGGCGCTCGCCGTGAGCACCCAGTGCGACGGTTGCATCGAGACACACGCCCACGGCGCCGTCCGGCAGGGTGCGACCTGCCAGGAAGCAGCCGAGGCCATCGGGGTGGCACTGCTGATGAACGGCGGGCCGGCGTCGGTCTACGGCCCGCGCGCGTTCGCCGCCTTCAGGCGTTTCCGCGCCGAGCGGCACGAGGCGGGGGACGGTACGGCGCCGCTCGGCCACGTAACCCCGGCCTCGCCGGGACACGCTCCATCAACCGGCCAGGTTCAGCCCCCCGACAACACCGACGTCTGAACCGGCGGCAGAGGACCCGCCGCGCCGACCACCTGGCGGACGGTGGTATCCGCAGACCGTCTTCATGACCGGCTGAGGACACGTCGGCGCGGGTGCCGCCGCCATCCGGCGGGCGCCCCGGACGGCCCAGATACAGACAAAGAAAATCTCATGGTTAAAAATATCCCTGGAGATTTCCTCGCCCCCGTTTCGGGCCATCGAAATTCGTTGCTCCACGGACGAATTGTTTACCTATCCTTTACAGTTCCACCCACCTCGGCCGGCGACATCCTGTTACGATTTCCCCGTGACTGAAGGCGAACGGGGAAGAAGGATCCGATGACGTTTGTCGTCCTGTCACCCTGCATTGATGTCAAGGACACCGCCTGCGTGGAGGAGTGCCCGGTCGACTGCATCTACGAGGGCGGCCGCAAGCTGTACATCAACCCGGATGAGTGCATCGACTGCGGAGCCTGCGAGTCGGCCTGCCCGGTCGACGCGATCAAGAGTACCCGGATCGTGCCGGCGAGCGAGGCCGAGTTCATTGCGGACGAAGGAGTCGAAATGAAATAACTTGCGCGTTTCGAACCCTCCACAGGCCTGTGACCTGCGATGATGCTCTCGATCACGTATTTGTTACTTCATTACGTCCCCGAAGCCCGGTTCTTCACCGCCATCCTGTCTGGTCGGGATGCTCCGATCGGTAATCCGGGCGGCGCCGGCAAGATCGGCCCGATCAGGGCGGACACCGCTTTCGTCGCGTCCTACAGACGCTGACGAGACAAGCCGCCGGCGAAGGCTGACGCGGCCACGGCGTCAGCGAGACCGCCGGCCTACGGCCGGTGCCCAGGACCCATCCCGTCCGGGCACCGGCCCTCTACATTTCGGGGCCGAAGCAGGGGCCGGGGTCGAAGCAGAGTTCGGGGCCGGAGTCGGCTGGAGACGTTCCCGGCGTTCCCCGTACCGCGCCTGAATCGACGTGTCTCGATGTGTCTCGACGGGTTTCCCGGCGGGTTTCCCGACGGGTGATGCCGATTGACGAGAAAGCGGCGTGACAAAAATCCCGGAAAACGGCGTGCAGGCGTCATCACCAGGAGGCCGTCATCACCAGGCGGCCGGAGACCATGACGGAAACCACATGGGCCCGGAACCGGGATCACTCCGGGCCGAGGCCGAGCCGGGCACAGTAACGCGGAATCCCCT
>NZ_CDWRCM010000039.1:5796-10849 GCF_977927585.1 Frankia sp. CcWB2
CCAGCCCTGACAGGCCTGATCCCCTCGCCCCCGAGCGTCCACCCGGCGACCGCCCATCGGTCCGGTTCGCCTCAGCCGTAGGTCTCATCCCAGCCGTAGGTCACCCGGCGGCGACCTACCCGGCCACCGTCCAGGAGTCGGCACCTTGGAGCAACGTCCGCAGGTCGCCTAGGCCGCCGGGCCGGGCGGTCGCCAGCCTCTCCTGGAACAGCTGGTCGAACACGGGATGCGAGACCGACCGGTAGACGCCGATCGGCGGCTCCGGAAACTCCGCCCGCGCCAGCTGGGCTAGGGCGTAGGCGTAGGTCGAGTTCTCCACCGTCGGATCGTGCACCACGACGCGGGAGTCACCGCTGTGCCCGACGGCCAGCTCCCCGGTGGCCGGGTCGCGGATCACGGCGTACTGCTCGTCCACGCCGAAGACCACCGGCATACCGGGCGAGAGCCGGATCGGCCCCTGCTCGCCCTTCGCCCCGGCGACCCCGGCGGCGCCGGCATCGGCATCGGACCGCTTCGGCTGACGGGGAATCGCGTTGAACGTGGGGCAGCCTTGCCGGATCTCCACCAGCGCCGCGCCCTGGTGCGCCGCGGCGGCGGTGAGGGTGGCGGTGAGGTGGCGACGGTCCGAGTCGATCGTGCGGGCGACGAACGTCGCGCCGGCGCCGAGCGCGAGCGCAACCGGGTCGAACGGGTTGTCGAGCGACCCGTGGGGGCTCGACGGGCTGATCGTGCCGATCCTGGAGGTCGGCGAGTGCTGACCTTTCGTCAAACCGTAGATCTGGTTGTTGAACAACATGATCTTGAGGTTCACGTTGCGACGCAGCGCGTGGATAAGGTGGTTACCGCCGATCGACAGCGCGTCGCCATCACCGGTTACGACCCACACCGCCAGGTCCGGCCGGTTGATCGAGACTCCGGTCGCAAAGGACGGCGCCCGGCCGTGGATCGAGTGGATGCCGTAGGTGTCGAGGTAGTAGGGGAACCGCGAGGAGCACCCGATGCCGGACACGATCACGATGTTCTCGGGCGGGACGCCGAGGGTCGGCAGCAGACCCCGCATCGTCGAGAGGATGGCGTGGTCCCCGCAGCCGGGGCACCAGCGGACCTCGTTGCCGGTCATGTAGTCCTGCACGGTCAGCGCCGGCCGTCCCGCCGAGTCACCCGACGGTTCTCCGGATCCATCATTCAGCAAGATCATCGTCCTGCCTCCCCGGCCGTGCCGAGCTTCGAACCAAGGTGTGCGTTCAACCGGGCGCTCACGTCCCCGACCGGCTTCGAGGCCGCCTCCGCCGACGGCTCCTCGTCGATGCCCTGGATGATCCGGCTGATGACGGAGGTGAGCTCGGCCACCCGGAACGGCATGCCGCGGGTCTGGTTGTAGCCGACGGTATCGATCAGGCATTCTCGGCGCAGGAGTCCGGCGAGCTGCCCGAGGTTCATCTCGGGGACGAGCACGGTGTGGTACTCCGACAGCACCGAGGCCAGGTTCGCCGGCAGCGGGGCGAGATGGCGCAGGTGCGCCTGGGCGACCTTCATACCGTCGCGCCGCACCTGGCGGCAGGCTTCACCGATCGGCCCCCACGTCGAGCCCCATCCGATCACCAGCACATCGGCGCCGGATCCGGGCGACCCACTGGGATCATCGACTTCCAGGAGCGGCACGTCGATGTTATCGATCTTGGACTGTCGGGTGCGGACCAGCAGGTCGTGGTTGTCGGGGTCGTAGGAGACCGCGCCGGTCAGCTCGGCCTTCTCCAGACCACCGATGCGGTGTGTGAGCCCCGGGGTACCCGGGATCGCCAGCGGGCGGGCCAGCGTGATCGGGTCCCGCGCGTACGGCAGGAAGATCGGGTTACCGGCCTCGTCCACCCCGTTCGGGCCGGTGGCGAGATCGATCCCGATGCTGGGCAGCTCCGCCGTCTCGGGCACCCGCCACGGCTCGCTGCCGTTGGCGACGTAGGCGTCGGACAGCAGGATGACCGGGGTGCGGTAGGCCAGCGCGATCCGGGCCGCCTCCAGCGCGGCGTCGAAGCCGTCCGCGGGCGAACGCGCCGCGATCACCGGCAGCGGCGCCTCGCCGTGCCTGCCGTACAGGGCCTGGAGCAGGTCGGACTGCTCGGTCTTGGTCGGCAGACCGGTCGACGGCCCGCCGCGCTGCACGTTGACGACGACGAGCGGCAACTCCATGATCACCGCAAGACCGAGAGCCTCGGTCTTCAGGGCCATCCCGGGACCGGAGGTCACGGTCACGCCGAGCATCCCGGCGAAGGCCGCGCCGATCGCGGAGCCGATGGCGGCGATCTCGTCCTCGGCCTGGAAGGAGCGCACGTCGAAGGATGCGAGCGCGCTCAGTTCGTGCAGGATGTCGGAGGCGGGAGTGATCGGGTAGGCGCCGAGGAACAGCGGCATCCCGGCCTGCTGCGCGGCGGCGACCAGGCCGTAGGCGATCGCCTTGTTGCCCTTCATGTACCGGTAGGTGCCGGCGGGCAGCTTGGCCGGCTTCACCTCGTAGGCGAGCGCGAAGGCCTCGGTGGTGTCGCCGTAGATCCACCCGGCCCGCAGCGCGGCGATGTTCGCGGCCTGCACGTCCGGCTTCGCGGCGAACCGCTTCTGCAGGTAGGCGATCGTGTCCTCGATGGGCTGGCTGAACATCCAGGACACCAGGCCGAGCGCGAACATGTTCTTCGTCCGGGCAGCGTCCTTGCGCTTCAGGTTGAACTCAGCGACGGCCGTGGCGGCGAAACCGGTGAGGTTGATCGCGTGCACGTGGTAGGCGTCCAGCGACCCGTTGGTCAGGGGATCGGCCTCGTAACCGGCCTTTTCCAGGCCCATCACCGTGAACGCGTCGGTGTCCACGATCAGGACCCCGCCGGGACGCAGCTCGGCGATGTTCGCCTTGAGCGCCGCGGGGTTCATGGCGACCAGAACGTCGGGCCGGTCGCCCGGGGTCCTGATGTCGTGGTCGGCGATGTGGAGCTGGTAGCTCGACACCCCGGCCACGGTTCCGGCTGGCGCCCGGATCTCCGCCGGGTAGTTCGGCAGCGTCGCCACGTCGTTGCCGCCCGCGGCGGCCTGGGCGCCGAACCGGTCACCGGTGAGCTGCATCCCGTCGCCGGAGTCACCGGCAAAACGGATCACCACGTGTTCCAGTTGCGTGACCCCCGGGTCGGGTCGTTCGGACAACTGTTCGGTTGGCATGGCGAAACCTCATCTCAACTTCTCGGCTACGCACGCCCGCGCCGGGCGAGCGGGACCGCGCGTGGCAACGCTGACAGCGCGGAAGCGGGGTCAGGGAAGCGCGGGGAACGGGTCAGGGATAGGCGGATCGGGGGGCGGGCACCTCGGGCATGCGCAGGGCCCGCGAGAACACCCGGTCGGTGGGGATCTCCTGCACCCGGAACTCGGTGGTGGGGCCGTCGAAGAGATCGTTCGATCGGTTCTGCTCCAGGGCACGCACGCGCAGCACCGCGCGAGCCACCGCGGCGGCGGCGGCGTGGATCTGGTCGACGGTGGTGAACCGGCCCACGCTGAACCGCAGGCTCTCCATGGCCGCCGTGGTCGACCGGCCCATCGCGGTGAGCACATGGGACGGCTCGGCGCCGCCACCGTGACAGGCGGAGCCCGCGGACACCGCCACGTCCGGCAGACAGGCCTGGACGGCGTCGGCGTCGGCACCGACAAACCGCAGGTTGATGGTGTTCGGCAGCCGGCATTCGCGGCCCCCGCCGCGCTCACTCGGCCCGTTGAGCTCGACGGCATCGACGCCGAGCCACTCGACGAGCAGATCGTGCAGCAGCTCGGTCTGGGCCCGCTGCCGCGGGGCCTCGTCCTCCATCACCGCGGCGGCAATCCGCGCCGCGGCGCCGAAGCCGACCACCCCGGCGGTGTTGACCGTGCCGGCGCGCAGGCCCCGTTCCTGCCCGCCGCCGTGGATCAGCGGTGCCAGCTGCGACCGGGCGTGCCGGCCGGCGATCAGCGCGCCGGTGCCCTTGGGCCCGTAGAGCTTGTGCGCGGACGCGACGGCGAGGTCGATGCCGGCGTCCGCGACCGAAACCGGCATCCGGCCCAGCGTCTGGGTGATGTCGGCGAGGTAGAACGCCCCCGCCCCGTGGGCGAGCTCGGCGATGGGCCGCGGGTCGTTCAGCGTCCCGGTCTCGTTGTTCGCCGTCATCGCCGCCACCAGGGCGACCTTCGAGACGGAGGCCCCGAGGACCCCCCCGTTCCCCGCGATCGCGGAGCCCCCCGCGACGGCGGAACCGTCCCATACCGGTTGCAGCAGCGCGCGCAGGTGGTTGAGGTCGATCGTGCCGTCGGGATGAACCCGGATGGTCTGCACGATCGCCCCGTGCACCCGCGCCGCGGCCTCCGCCGCGGCGAGGACCGCCCGATGCTCGGTCGCTCCGACGAGCACGCGGCGGCAGGACGGCGGGGCGGTGGCCAGGACCCCGGCGATCGCCAGGTTGGCCGCCTCGGTCGCCCCGCTGGTGAAGATGACGTCACGCGGCTGGGCGCCGGCGAGGTTCGCCACGTCCCGCCGGGCTCCTTCGACGAGCCGGGCGACGGCCTGCCCGGCCGGGTGCGAGCTGGCCGGATTCGCGAAGTGGTCCCGCAGCAACGGCAGCATCGCCCGGACGACCTCCGGGTCGACCGGGGTCGTCGCGTTGTAGTCAAGATAGATCACGATGCGCCTCCAGAGCCGCAGTCCACGCAGGCGGGATCGCGCCGCGTCCGCGGCGTCCGCAGGTCCGTGTCCCACAGATCGAGGTGGATCAGCCGGCCGACCGCCGGCTCGGCGAATCCACCGGCGATCTTCAACGCCTCGGTCGCCGCCAGGCAGCCCACCGTTCCGGCGACCGCGCCGAGCACCGGGAAACCGAGGGGCTCCCAGGACGGGTCCCCCTCCGGGAACACACACCGCAGGCAGGGCGAACCCGGCCGGACCACCAGCAGATACGCCTCGGTGGCGTTCATCGCGGCGACGACCAGGGGGACCTGCGTCGCCAGGCACAGCCGGTTGAGCAGATACCGCTCGGGGAAGTTGTGCCGGGCGTCG
>NZ_CDWRCM010000039.1:10996-11470 GCF_977927585.1 Frankia sp. CcWB2
ATCAGGGTCTGCCGGTTGAGGTCCGGCTCCTCCAGAACGCCCGGATGGACCAGGATCAGCCGGCCGATGCCGGCGGCGGCCAGGTAGGTCGCCGCCGCTCCGCCGACCCCGCCTACCCCCGCCACCAGGACGGTCGCGCCGCTGAGCCGCCGCTGAGCGGACACTCCGAAGCCCGGGATACCCAACTGCCGCTCGTACCGTCGATGCGGGTCGAAGACGGACGGCGCCTGCCGACGGGATGGGTACGGTGCCGGCGGCCCGGCGCAGATGGACCCCAGCAGACGCGGGTGGGAACGGAATCGGGCGGTGACCATCGGGCGCTCCCCGGGTTAGGCCGAACAGATGATCAAGTAGTGCGCTGTCAAGACACCAGCGCGACCCGGCCGATCTCGGGCAGGGCCTCCTTCAACCGGCTCTCGATGACGCCGGTCAGGGTCGCGGTGGCGCTGGAGCACCCGCCGCAGGCTCCGGTAA
>NZ_CDWRCM010000039.1:11907-13533 GCF_977927585.1 Frankia sp. CcWB2
GCGCAGGTGCACCTCCGCCGTCCCGGGCTCGCCGTTGCCGGCGAGGGTCGCGATGACCTCGGCGTCCCCGCCGTCTCCCCGCAGGAAGGGCCGGATCTCCTCCATGATCTCTTCGACCTGCTCGCGCAGGCGGGCGTCCGCGGCGGTGCGCTCGGTGGAGTCCGAGGCACCGAAGGACGTCCCGCAGCCGCAGGAGCTGGTCGCGTTCGGGTTATGGAAGGTGAACCCGGAGGAGGTCAGCGTCTCGGTGTAGTCCACGCGCAGCCCGCGCAGCAGGTGAACCATCGACGAGTGGACGACGACGTCGAAGCCGTCCTGGCCGACGACGACGTCCTCGGCCTCAGCGCCGGGGACGAGCGCCAGGTTGTAGATGAAGCCGGCGCAGCCACCGGGGTCGACGCCGATCCGCAGGCTGAACCCGCTCGTGCCGGGAGTCGAGGCGAGCAGGTGACGGACCTGCTTCACGGCCCGGTCGGTCAGTTCGACGGTGGGGGTGGTGGCGCTCATCGGACGGCAACCTCCGCTTCGGCACGATGTGCAACAAGGCGGGAGCCGACCTCGGCCACCGCCTTCTCGATCAGGTCGTAGAGCTCCACCGGTTCGATCCCGGCGTTCTCGAGCGCCTCGCGCGGCCCGAGGCCGATCTTGCTGCACAACACCGCCGCGCAGTCGGACAGCATCGCGACCGTCTTGTCGAGCTTGGAGGCGTCCTCGTCGCAGTCCGACGGGCCGTTGCAGTAGCGGTCCACGTCGCGGGTCTGCACGAGCCGGGCCCAGCCCGGACCCCCCTCGTAGATCCAGAACTCGGTCGCGTGACCGAAGTGCTGGTTCACCACGCCGCTGCCCTTGGTCGCGACAGCGACGAGCACGACGTCCTCCGGGCGGGCGTTCCCCGGGCGGGCCCCGGCCGGGGTGCCCTCATCGGGGGATGCGCCCGGGCCGGAGGGAATGACCGCGCCGGTCGAGATGTTCAGCACTCCCCGGGTGGCAGCAACCTCGGAGCGCCACCGTTCGATCTCGCTGTGCGTCTGCCGGCGGCCTTCGAGGTCGTAGTCGATCTCACGGCCACGGAACGCCTCGGGGGTGAACTCCTCACCCCGGTCCTCACCGAGCAGGCCGACGGCGTCGGCGCGGCACTGCCGGCAGTGCCGCATCATGTTCATCTCGGCGCCGTCGTCCTGCTCGCAGCGGTCCTGCAGCGCCTTGAGCTCCTGCGGGGTGGGGCCGCGCTGCCCGGTCAGGCCGAAGTGGGTGCCGTGCTCGGGCGCCGACACCAGCGGCATCACGTTGTGCAGGAAGGCACCGAGCTCCTTGACCTTCCGGGAAACCTCGACGAGATGGTCATCGTTGACCCCGGGGATCATCACCGAGTTGACCTTGCAGAGGATCTTCCGCTCGGTGAGCATCGCCAGGCCCTCGAGCTGGCGCTCGGAGAGGATCCGGGACGCCTCCCGGCCAGTGTACCGCTTGCCGCGGAAGGCGATCCACGGGTAGATCCGCTCCCCGGCCTCGGGGTCGATCATGTTGATCGTGATGGTGACGTGGTCGACGTTCAGCTCGGCGATGCGGTCGACGTGGTCCGGCAGGGTCAGCCCGTTGGTGGACAGGCAGAGCTTGATGTCCGGG
>NZ_CDWRCM010000039.1:13830-14975 GCF_977927585.1 Frankia sp. CcWB2
TCCCGGGCCACCAGTTCCATCGTCCGGAAGGTCGGCTTCGGGTTCGCCAGTGGGTCGCCGGGACCGGCGATCCCCAGCACGCTCATCTGCTTGATCTCGCTGGCCACCAGCTTGACCTTGGCGAGGGCGTCCTCGGGGGACAGCAGGGTGCTGGTGACGCCGGGACGGCTCTCGTTGGCGCAGTCGAACTTGCGGTTGCAGTAGTTGCACTGGATGTTGCAACCCGGGGCGACCGCCACGTGCATCCGGGCGTAGTACTGGTGGGCCTCGGCGCTGTAACAGGGATGGTTGGCGATCTTCTCCGCAATCTCCGGGTCCCGCACCGGAGCGCTGGTGCCACAGCTGGACTTGCTCGCGCAGCCGGCGGCGGTGTCGGGCGCCAGCTCGGTGGCCTGCCGGGGGATCTCGCCTGCCAGGTCGGTGGGCAGCAGCGGCAGGCTGACGGGGGTTGCCTTCACGACCGCCCTTCCTTCCCCCGGGCGGTCGCCGTGCCGGTCGCCGGAGCGGTCGCAGAGGAGGTCGCGGTGGTCGCGGTGGTCGCCGCGGCGGGTGCGGCGGTGCCGGCGGCGACAGCCGCCGCCTGCTGCCACTGCTCGGGGGAGACGAGCTCACGTTCCAGCGCGCCGACGATGCGGCCGTGGTCGAACGCCACCGCGTACACGATGTGTTCCTGCAGGTAGAGGCCGACGTTGATGACCTGGCCACGGGTGCCGGCCTCGACGAGGATCTCACCGACAGCGATCGCCGGGTCCGGGTACGTGCCGTCGTTACGCAATGCCTTGACGGCGACCACGAGGTCGCCGACGTCGTAGGTACTGTTCATCGGGTTCCACCCAGGTAGTCGGTGGACGTGGCGGCGTGGTGCGGCCAGGCGGACTGGGACGGCTCCACCGGGTCGGACGGCCCCGACGGCTGGGGCACCGTCGGGGCCAGCCGCTCGACGGTGATCGACGACGCGGGCACGAACGACTCCTGCGGCGCGCGGTCCTGCAGCACCTTGAACAGGCGATGGTCCAGGGCGGAGGCGGCGGTGAAGGCCTGGTAGGAGCGGACAAGCGCGTCGCGGTACTCCCGCAGCAGCTCCACCGGGTTCCCGACCTCGGTCCGGGTGTTGTGCAGCTCGACCAGCTGGTTGGCGAAGTACC
>NZ_CDWRCM010000039.1:15113-16152 GCF_977927585.1 Frankia sp. CcWB2
GGATGTGCAGCCGGTTGACGGCCAGGACCCGCGGGTCGTAGTCGACGTCCAGCAGGGTGAAGTACTCCTCGGCGGTGGAACAGCGGCGGAAGTCCGCCAGCTGGCCGGCGGCCGTGCTCACGCTCATCGCGATGTCTCCTTCTCGAGCAGGCCCTCGAGGAGGGCGATCTCCGCATAGGCGTCGTAGGTCCGGCGGGCGACGTCGAGCAGGCCCTCCCAGCCGATCGGGAGGTCCTCGGCGAGGTCGTGCAGGTCGAGCTTGAGCTGGGAGGCCCGGCTACGAAGCTTGCGCAGCCGCAGCTCGGTGTCGGCCGGGGCGCCCCCGGCCGGGGTGTCGGCGGCTTGGGCGTCAGGAGTCATCGCGGGCCACCTCGTTCCATCGTTCGATCTGCTTGGTCGCACCGGTCACCAGCGACTCGCCCCGGGCGGAGAGCTCGTCCATGGAGCCGAAGCCGAACCGCTGCACGTCCCGCAACGCGTCGGAGAGGACGACGAGCCGCCCGGCACAAATGATCACGCGCCCGAACCCCTCGTGACTGAGGTCGAGCACGGTGGTGGTGAACGCCCCGGTCGCCTTCTCGGTGGCCGCCGCGACCGCCTGGTAAAAGGAGCGCACCCGGCCCTCTACGGCGGCGTCGATGTCGCAGTTCACCGCGATCTCGCGGCGCTGCTCCCGAGTGACGATGAACGGGCGGAGCAGGTCCTCGTCGGAGAACCGTTCCAGTTGGCCGTAGGTGTCCCCGGCGCGCAGCTGGTCGACCAGGTCGCCGAGGAAACCGGTCTTCGCGGTCATGCCGCGTCCCCCTTGGGCTTCAGGGCCGTGGCACCGCCGCGGGTCCAGGTCGCCGCCGGCTGCGGCTCGTGGGACCGCAGCACCTTGCGCAGCCAGGGCGGCGGATTGCCGGCCAGCGTCGAGGTGTAGCGGCGGAGCAGCTCGGGGATGGCGGTGCCCTTGACCACCTTCACCGGGTGAATCCGGGCCTTCACCACCTTCGCCGCGGCCGTCCCGCCGATGTCACTGATGTTGAGGATCGCGCAG
>NZ_CDWRCM010000039.1:16479-21148 GCF_977927585.1 Frankia sp. CcWB2
TCCGAGACCGCGGCGAGCCTAGATTCGATCTTGTCCTGTTCGTCCGTCGGCGCCGCGTCGAGCGCGCGGGTCTCCAGGAACCTGGATCCCTCGGGGCCGACCTCGTACACGTCGAACCGTTGGCACCACCCGAAATGCTGATCCACAGCGGTGCCGTCGCTGGTCGCGAAGGCGATCTTCAACACGGAGACTCCTGGAACAGGTTGTCGAGTTGATCGGGTTCACCCGCGGAGCCGGGCTGGGTGGGGATCTCGGCCCGGTGGGCGGGCTGCCCATCCGCGCCGGGCACGGAGAACCTCCGCCCGGGACGGCGGTGCACGTGCTCGTGATCGAGTAGACGATTCGCGGCTTCGATGAGCAGGCGCAGGCTTCCGGCGTACCCGGCGGTACCGGCCAGCGCCGCGCCGAGCCGATCGAAGATCGGGAAGCCGACGGGCAGGTGCGCGGCACCGATCCGGTCGGCGACCTCGCGGGCATGGCTGGAACCGAGGACGAGGTGCGCACCGCCCGCCCGGGCCCGTTCGGCGAGGTCGGTCAGATCGCCGACGACGACCTTGTCCCAGGGCGCGTCCGCGAGGACCGGCGCGCCGGTCGGGGACACCGCCGCCACAACCTCGGCCCCGACGTCGTGCAGCAGGGAACCGACGGCGACCAGGGTCTCCGGCTCCATTGCCAGCGCGACCCGGGCGCCGCCGAGGACGAAGTGCGTATCGAGCAGACCGTCGGCGAGCCGGGCCCGGGCCTGCCGGACCCGGGTCGGCGCGGACGCTCCGGTGAGTTCGATCAGCTCGGTGACCAGGGCGTCCATCTCCGTCAGTCCGCTGAGATGACGGTGGCGGAAGATCCGGGCGGCGGTCCGGGCGGCGAGCAGGTCACCGGCCGCCGCCGCGGTCGCACCCGCGACGAGCACGGCCCGCGACCGACCGAGGGCCCGCAGCCGCGCGAGCCCGGTGCCGCCGGTCGTCGTGGGCTGCCAGGCGGGGGCCAGGTGCCCGTCCACCGATCCGGACAGGTCGGGGACGAGTACCGGATTGAGCCCGAACGCGCGAATCAGCTCACCGAGCTCGTCGAGGTCGGCCGCCGTCAGGGATGGGCCGACCAGGACCGCGAGCTGGCGCGGATCCAGATCGCCATCGTCCGCCGCCGCCACCCGCCGGGCGGCGGACCCCAGGGACCTGGCGGACCCAGCAGCCTCGGCGGACCCAGCGGTAGTGAGATGCGTTACGGGATCGCTGGCCGCGATGAAGGCGGTGCGCCCGGTAAAATAGTTCGCTTCGGAAGGCTCCGTTTCGGAATGCTCTGCCGGCACCACCGCTCGGACCAGCGCCTCCAACGCGGCCGACCAGCCGTCGGACAGCCCACCGATGAAGTCCGGGGTGGAGACCCCGACGATCAGCGGGGCCCCGCCGGGGGCGGAGTCGTTCGCCCCCGCCTCCGGCCCGCTCGAGTCGGTCTCGTCCCAGGCCGAGAGGTACTTGCGCAGCTGGCCGCCGACGTCTTCGCCGCTGACCTCGGTGACTCCTGTGGTGAGCAGGCCGATAATCTCCGGCCGCTGCTTCTTCCGGATGGCATCGAGCGTCTCCACCATCGCCTCACCACTGCCGAGGACCGCGGTCACCTCGGTGATCGCGGTGGTCTGCAGCGGGATCGGCTCGTTGAAATGCCGGGTGAGCAGGGCCTTGGCGAACGACGCGCACCCCTGCGCACCATGCATGATCGGCAGCGAGCCGGCGAGGCCCAGGAAGACCAGCGCACCCCCGAGCGGCTGGCTGTGCTTGAGCGGGTCGATCGCCGCCTGCCGCTCTCCGGTCACGACCTCGGCCATCAGCGGGCTCCAACCAGGTCCCAGGGAGCGGGCCGGCTGACCTGCTCCCAGACCGGGCTCGCGATCGCCATGTCGAGGCGCCGGGCGAGCTCGACCATCCCGGTGTAGCCAGCGTAGGGGATGTGCCGCTCCTGGTTGATATCGAGGAACGGCAGCCGGCCCTTCAGCGCGGTGTACTGGTTGCGGCCGCCGGCGACGAGGATGTCCGCCCCGGTCTGCTCGGCGACCCGCAGCAGCTCGCGCGGACTGCCCTCTTTGATCATCTTTGCGTCGCCGAGCAGCTCGCGGATCTTGTCCACGTCGCCGTCGGAGCTCTTGGTGATGCCGCTGCCGACCACCTCGATGCCGAGGTCCTGCAGCGCGGACACGATCGACCAGCTCTTGACCCCGCCGGTGTAGAGCACCGCCTTGCGCCCGGCGAGCCTGCGCCGGTACGGCTCAAGTGCGACGGCGACGGCCGCCTCCTCGACAGCGATGAGCTCCTCCGTGCGGCGGGAGAGCTCGTCGTCCTCGAGCAGGCGGGCGAAGCCGCGCAGGGTGTCGCCCATCGCCCGGGTGCCGTAGAAGCTGCCCTCGAACCACGGGATCCCGTAACGTTCCTGCAGGCCACGGGCGAGTCCGAGCAGCGCGCGCGAGCAGACCACCATCGTCGCCCTGGCCCGATGGGCCGCGGCGACGTCACGGTAGCGGGCATCACCGCTGATGCACGCCTGCACCCGGAGGCCCAGCCGGGACAGCAGCGGCAGGACGTCCCACAACTCCCCGGCGATGTTGTACTCACCGATCAGGTTGACGTCCCGGTCGGTGGTGAGCTCCGGCTCGACGGTGCCGATCACGTGGTCGAGCAGGGCCTGGCCGGCGAGCCGGTTGCCGAGGTTCTTGCTGCCAACGAACCCGGGCGAGTGGATCGGGATCACCGGCACCCCGGACTCGGCGGCGGCCGCCGCGCACACCGCGTCAAGATCGTCTCCGATCATCGCGGTGACGCAGGTCGAATAGACGAAGACCGCTGGCGGCGAGTGCCGCTCGACGACCTCCAGGATGGTGTCGAACAGGCGCTGTTCCCCCCCGAGCACCACGTCGTTCTCGGCCATGTCGGTGGTGAAGCCGTGCCGGTAGAGCACCGGCCCGGACGACAGGCTGCCCCGGCCGTCCCACGAGTTGCCCGCGCAACCGATCGGGCCATGGACCACGTGAGCGCAGTCGGCGATCGGGACGAGGGTGATCATGGCTCCGTCGAAAGCACAACCTCCGGAAGTGCCCCCGGGCTTGGGTTTGGGACAACCCGCCTTGCGGGCCTTGGTGGTCTTGGCGTTGTTGTGGTTACAGGCCGGTTCGGTGAACAGCGCGACGCGTTCTGTGGCTGCCATGGGCCATCCTCGGAAGGACGCGGTTCTACGGGCACGGTTCTTGAAAGAGGTGGGACGGGGGCGAGGGGTCGATCGATCCGGGAGGTGATCGATCGACCCCACGGCGGGGTGGTCGGCCGGTCGCAGGGAGCGCGGTGGGCGCGGCCGGCCGACCACGTTCAGATCCGGCCGGGAGCCGGACCGACCACAGTTGTGCCCGGTCGGACGCTCAGCGGACGACATCGAAGCTGTGGTCGGGGCTGGTGCGGTCCAGCTCGTCGAGCACCGTGTTGACGAGCTGGGTGAGCAGGTGCAGACCGCCGGTGTAGCCGACGATCGGGAAGCGGTGCAGGTGGTGCCGATCGAAGATCGGAAAACCGACCCGGACCAGCGGCACGTTCGCCTCCCGGGAGATGTACTTCAGGTACGAGCTCCCGATGAGCAGGTCGACCGGCTCGGTAAAGACCAGCGACCGCAGGTGCCAGAGGTCCTTGCCCGGCCAGACGGTCGCCGCCTCGCCGAACTTGCTGGTCGAGAGGACCTTCTCCAGCCTGGGCGCGAAGGAGTTGTCGGCGTTCGTGCTCAGCAGGTGGACCGGGATCATCCCGAGTTCGAGGGCGAAGCCGGTCATCGCGATGACGAGGTCAGGGTCACCCGCGATGGCAACCCGCTTGCCGTGCAGATAGGCATGCGAGTCGGTGAGCGCGTCCACCAGGCGGCCACGCTCGGCGGTGAGCTCGGCCGGGATCTCGACCTCCGCCAGGCGGGCCACCTCGGTCAAGAAGCGGTCGGTGTTCTTCACCCCGATGGGGGTCTCGAGCACCACCGTCTCCTGCTTCCACCCGTCCCGGACGAACTCCGTCGTCTTGCGGGTGGTGGTCTCCTGAAGCATCACGGTAGCGCGGCTGAACCGAGCTGTGGCGGCCTCGGCGAGCGGGGTACCACCTGGGTAGAGCTCGTACTCACCCGTCGCCGGCGAGTCCAGGGAGCTGCTGTGGTCGCCCAGGATCAGGGGGTCGACACCCATCAGCTCGAGGATGCGGCGGTACTCGCGGTGGTTGCCGACGTAGGTCTCGAAGCCGGGCACGATGTTCAGCCGGGGCTTCCCGGGGGACTCGACCTTGTCGGCGTCCGCCGTCTTGCCCAGGAGGTCCAGGATGCCCTTGAGCATGCTGTCGTAGCCGGTGAGGTGTGAGCCCACGAAGCTCGGCGTGTGCGCGTACGGCACCGGGTAGTCGGCGGAGATCGCGCCCCTGTCCCGCGCCGCGCCGATGTAGGCGAACAGATCCTCCCCGATCACCTCGGCCATGCAGGTGGTGCTGACCGCGACCATCTTGGGCTTGTACAGGGTGGTCGCGTTCTCGAGCGCCTCGACCAGGTTGTTCAGCCCGCCGAAGACGGCGGCGTCTTCGGTCATCGACGAGGATGCCGCCGGGACGGGCTCCTTGAAGTGCCGGGCGAAGTGGCTGCGGAAGTAGGCGACGCAGCCCTGCGA
>NZ_CDWRCM010000039.1:21475-26230 GCF_977927585.1 Frankia sp. CcWB2
GCCGTGCACCAGGGGCATGGTGCCCTCGAAGCCGAGGCCCGCCAGGACCGCGCCGAGCGGCTGGCACGCCTTGGCCGGGTTGACGGTCAGCGCCTCCCGGGCGAAGTTCTTCTCCCGGTACTCCCAGCCGCGGGTCCACTCCAGGACCCGGGCTACCTCGGCGGCGTCGCTGCCGTTCTCGAACTCGCGCTTGCCCTCGAACTGCTCCTGGTAGACCTCGTCCTTGAACAGCTCGCTGTGGTCGAGGACCCGCAGCGGGACGGAACTGTTTGTTTCCGGAGTCGTCGTCACCGGACATCCTCCCTTCTACCGTGGCTGATGACTGCCGGCTACCGCCGGCGGGAGCCGGACCGGCCGGTCAGAACACCTCTCCGGCCTTCGACCAGGGGGTCTCCAGGAGGTCCCAGGTCGGGCTGTTGATCGCAATGTCCATGTCACGGGCGAAGACCGCGAAGCCGTCCACGCCGTGGTATGGCCCGGAGTAGTCCCAGGAGTGCATCTGGCGGAAGGGGACGCCCATCTTGTGGAAGACGTACTTCTCCTTGACGCCCGCGCCCATCAGGTCCGGCTTGAGCCGCTTGGCGAACTCCTCCAGCTCGAAGGCCGTCGGGTCATCGTAGAGGACCACGCCCTCCGCGAGAGCGGGGTAGGTGCGGGTGTAGT
The DNA here is from genome assembly GCF_977927585.1 of Frankia sp. CcWB2. Lineage (NCBI taxonomy): Bacteria > Bacillati > Actinomycetota > Actinomycetes > Frankiales > Frankiaceae > Frankia > Frankia sp. CcWB2. The sequence continues at coordinate 22,139 of NZ_CDWRCM010000039.1, forward strand.
CGTCCTTGTGCGCGAACTCGTAGCCGGTGCCGACGACCTCCATGCCGAGGTCCTCGTAGGCACCGATGGTGTGCCGGGGCCGTAGTCCGCCGACCGCGAGCATGACCCGCTTGCCTTCCAGGCGCGGCCGGAAGGCGTTCGTGATCTCGTCGAATCGGACCTGGTAGCGGGCGATCGCCGCCTCGGTCTTCTGCTTGATCTCGTCGTCGAAGAAAGCCGCGATCTTCCGCATCGAATCGACGATCTTGGTGGGACCGAAGAAGTTGAACTCGGTCCACGGAGTGCCGTATCGCTCCTCCATGGTTGTGCAGATGTAGTTCATCGACCGGTAGCAGTGAATCAGGTTCAGCTTCGACAGGTGCGTCGAGGCCATCTCGTTGATCGTGCCGTCACCGGACCACTGGGCGATGACCCGCAGGCCCATCTCCTCCAGGATCTTCCGGGAGGCCCAGGCGTCGCCGCCGATGTTGTAGTCGCCGATGAGCGCGACGTCATACGGCGTCTGCTTGAAGGTGTTCCCACCGGTGCCCAGCACGTGGTCGCGGACCGCGTCGTTGGCGATGTGGTGGCCGAGGGACTGGCTGACCCCGCGGAACCCCTCGCAGCGCACCGGGACGACTGGCAGCTCGAGCTTCTTCGAGGCCTTGCGGGAGACCGCCTCGATGTCATCACCGATCAGACCAATCGGGCACTCGGACTGGACCGAGATCCCCTTGGCCAGCGGGAACAGCTCGGTGATCTCGTCGCAGACCGTCTCTAGCTTCGGGTCACCGCCGAAGACGATGTCCTTCTCCTGGAAGTCGGTCGTGAACTGCATCGCGGCAAAGTTGTTCACACCCCAGGGGCCGCGGGCGTAGTTGCGCCGGGTGGCCCAGGAGTACTGGCCACAGCCGACCGGGCCGTGGCTGATGTTGACGATGTCCTTGACCGGGCCCCACACCACGCCCTTGGAACCGGCGTAGGCGCAGCCGCGGATCGTCATGACCCCCGGGCGGGATTTGATGTTGGACTTGACCTCGCACTCCTTCGACCCATCGGGGTCGTTGGCCTTGAGGTGCTTGGCCCGGAACTTGGCCGTCTTCGCGGGGTAGTTCGACAGCACCTCGGCGATCATCGCCTCGGTCTCGGCCTTGATAGGTGCCGGCGTCGTCGTCATGGTCGGGACCTCATCCTCGACGGAGTCGGAGCAGGTGACAGGGTCAGGCGACAGCGGCGGCCTTGCCGATGATGGTCTCGTCCTCCTGCTCCATGATCCCGAACTCGATGAGGAGCTCCTCGAGCTCGTCCATGGTGATCGGCGTCGGGATGGTCTTCATGTCGTTGTCGACGATCTTCTTGGCGAGCTGCCGATACTGGTCGGCCTGCTCGTTCTTCGAGTCGTACTCGATGACCGTCATCCGGCGCAGCTCGGCGTGCTGCACGACGTTGTTACGCGGGATGAAGTGGATCATCTGGGTGTTGAGCCGGCGGGCGAGCTCGATGATCAGCTCGTCCTCGCGGTCGGTGTTACGGCTGTTGCAGATGAGCCCGCCGAGCCGGACACCGCCGGAGTGCGCGTACTTGAGGATGCCTCGGGCGATGTTGTTCGCCGCGTACATCGCCATCATCTCGCCGGAGGTGACGATGTAGATCTCCTGCGCCTTGCCCTGGCGGATCGGCATCGCGAACCCGCCGCAGACGACGTCACCGAGGACGTCGTAGGTGACGAAGTCGAGGTCCTCGTAGGCGCCGGCTTCCTCCAGGTAGCTGATGGAGGTGATGACACCGCGGCCGGCGCAGCCCACACCGGGCTCCGGGCCGCCGGACTCGACGCACCTGATGCCCCACTGGCCCTCGACCAGGACCTCGTCGAGCTCTAGGTCCTCGACCGAGCCCTTCTCGGCGGCCAGCTGAATGACGGAGGTCTGGGCCTTGGAGTGCAGGATGAGCCGGGTCGAGTCGGCCTTGGGGTCGCAGCCAACGATCATGACCTTCTTGCCCATCTCGGCCATCGCCGCCATGGTGTTCTGCTGGGTGGTGGACTTGCCGATACCACCCTTGCCGTAGAACGCGATCTGGCGCATGCGGTGTTCCTCCTCGGAACGGTTGCCCAGCACAGGGGGCACCGGTGCCACGACCACGCCGATCGGGCAGGTCGGGCCGCTGGGCCCCTGGGCTGGAGTCGTGCCGCCGGCCGGGTTTGGCCAGGACATCGGCACAACCGTTAGTTGTTGATCGACCCCGTTGCGTCTGCCAGCCGGGTCCGGTCCCTGCCGGACCAGGCCTAGGACGGCGGGGCCTCCACTCGGGGGGCCGGCACTTCGGCCCGCCCGAGAAGTTCCTGGAAGTCACGGCCGTGCAGGCCGCGCTTCGTCTGGGTCGCCGTGGCCCGGACCCGCTCAAGCAGCGGCTCGATCTCGCTGTCGTCGGCGGTGATGCCGTACTGGGCCAGCGCGTGACGCACCGAGACCCGGCCGCTGTGCTTCCCGAACGCGAGCCGCCGTTGCCCGCCTACTTCGGCGGGGTCGAACGGCTCGTAGGTCGACGGGTGTCGCAGCACGCCGTGGACGTGGATCCCCGACTCGTGCGCGAACACCGACTCACCGACCACCGCCTTGCCCACCGGCAGCGGGCGGCAGGCGGCCCGGGCCACCATCCGCGCGAGCCTGCGGAACGAGGTGGTGTCCAGGTCCACCGGCACCTTCAACAGGTGCCGCAGGGCCATCGCCACCTCCTCCAGCGGGGCGTTGCCGGCCCGCTCCCCCAGACCCAGCACCGTGGTGCTAACCCAGGTGAATCCGGCCTGAACCGCGGCGATGGTGTTCGCGGTCGCCAGACCGAAGTCGTCGTGGGCGTGGATCTCCCACTCCCCCGGGACCGCCTGGACCAGCCGGCCGAGCCGGGTGTAGGCGCTGACCGGGTCCAGCAGACCGACCGTGTCGGCCCAGCGGATCCGGGTGGCACCCCACTCGCGCAGCTCGCCGGCCAGCTCGATGACGAAGTTGTCGTCCGCGCGGGAGGCGTCCTCCAGACCGACGCTAAACCGCAGCCCGCGGTCGGCCGCGTCGAAGACGCAGTCGCGGATGCGGCGCCGCGCCCATCCCCGGTCCCGGCCCAGCTTGCTCTTCAGATGCAGATCGGAGACGGGAATGGTTAGGTGCGCAGTGACAATTCCGCAGGACACCGCGGCATCGATGTCGCGGCGGTCGGCCCGGCACCACGCCACCACGCCGGCCTGAGGCTGCGTCGCGAGGATCTCCCGCAGGACATCCCGTTCGGCGGGTCCCATGGCAGGTATTCCGGCCTCGATCTGGTGTACGCCGATAGCGTCCAGAGCAGCGGCGATGGCAAGTTTCTCGGCTGCGGTGAATGCCACCCCAGGCGCCTGCTCGCCGTCGCGCAGGGTGGTGTCGCAAAACCTGACCGGCGCGGCCGGCTCGACCGTAGGCGTGGATGAGCTGGGAAAACGGGGACCGGGCACTGTCATCACCAGCCGTCGATCGAGAACAGAAGGCCATGGGCTCGCCCCGAACAGTGGTTCTCCGTTTGTCCGGTGGCGACACGAAGAACACTAGGAGCCGTTTATTTCAGCCCTGCAAGCCCCGGTAACTTCGGCGTTAACAGGTATTCCGTCGGGATGGCTGGAAGCTTCTCCCGAAAGATACCACGAAGGATATTCGCAAGGAAAAATCTTTAATTAAAATTTTCCTGGAAACTTTCCCTCGTGGCGCCGCCCACATAGCTCCGGGCGCGCCGCCGAAGTGGTCCGGAGCACACGGTACGCCAGGAAGATCGCCCGATTACGGGGATCCCCCGATCCGCCGGAGCGGTGTAGATGACGGTAGCAAACGCCCCGTGCAGATGAGATGTTATCGGAACATTCGAACAAGAGTTTCAGCGAGGTACCTGCCGTGTTACGTACAGATGTCGGCGCTATCGATGCTGGTCACGGCGGATGAACAAGATGACTCACATTCATGTTGGCAGCTTCCCGGGTAAACATTCACCTGCTTTAGTGATCTTGCTGTAGGTGACGGTTCACGGGCATGGCTGTGGGCCGCGCCGGGCGGGGTGGTTGGGGTCGGGTGGGGGCGGCTGCCGTCAGGTGGGGAC
>NZ_CDWRCM010000040.1:0-3269 GCF_977927585.1 Frankia sp. CcWB2
TCGAAGCCGGCGAGGAAGTCGTCGGTGTACTCGTCGGTGATCAGCCCACAGGAGATCATCGCGTTCCACTCGCCGATGCTGTGGCCGCCGACGAGGTCCGGGGTGATCCCGAGCCGCCGCAGCGCCACATCGAGGATCCGGCCGACCTCAACGCTCGCGACGCCATGCCGGCCGAGCATCCCGGTGTCGTCGAGGGCCGGCTTCGTCAGCCCGAAATGTTCGCAGACGTCGTCGATCCGCGGGGTGAACTTGTCCTCCAGGCCGCAGAACAGGAAGGCGGTCTGCGCCGGGGAGTCCCCACCCGGCCGCGCGGGGGCGAACATCCCCGCCGGGGTGAACCACAGGTCGTTGCGTCCCCGCCAGGGGGTGCCGCGCTCGACGACGGTGCGGGCGAGCGCCAGCCGACGGGCGGTCGGCGCGACCAGGGCCAGCCGCCACGGCCCACCGGTCGGCGGGGCCGCGGCGTCGTCGCGGGCGAGCAGTTCCGCGTCCGGGACGTCGAGCTGGGCCAGCAGGTCAGCCGCGTCGGCCCCGGCGAACAGCAGCACCGGTTCGGCGTCCGGATCGACGTCCGGGTCGGCCGCCCGGTCCACCGTGGTCACCGCCGGGGCGGCGAACGTACGGGCCGCCGTCACCGCCGCAGGTGCCGGCGCCTCCTCCAGCACCAGATGGGCGTTGATGCCGCCGAACCCGAAGGCGTTGACCCCCGCTCGGCGGGGACCGCCGCCGGCCGGGGTGTCCCACTCGACGGCGGCGCGCACCGGCGCGAACCGGCTGCCCGCGAACGCCGGATGCGGCTCGTCGCAGTGCAGCGTGGGCGGCAGGACCCGGTGGTGCAGCGCCAGCGCGGTCTTGATCAGAGCGGCCGCGCCCGCGGCCGGCATCGCGTGACCGATCATGGACTGGACGGAACCGATCCCGATGTCCGCCCGCCCCGGCCCGGCCGGCCCGGCCGGCGCGGTGCCGAAGATCCGGCCGAGGGTGGCGAGCTCCACAGCGTCGCCAGTGGGGGTGGCCGTGCCGTGCGCCTCGACGAGGCCGATCGCACCCGGCGCCGTCGGGTCGAGCCCGGCATCCGCCCAGACCCGGCGGACGGCGAGCGTCTGGCCTTCGACCGCCGGGGCCATCAGCGAGGCGGACCGGCCGTCACTGGACGTGGCCGATCTCCGCAGCACCGCGTAGATCCGGTCGCCGTCGCGCTCGGCGTCGGCGAGCCGCTTGAGGACGACCATACCGACGCCCTCGCCGATGAGGATGCCGTCGGCCCGCCGGTCGAAGGGACGGATGATCTCACTCGGGGACAACGCCCGCAGCAGGGTGAAGACGCTCCAGAACGACGCCTCGTGCACGATGTGGGCGCCACCTACAATCATCGCGTCGGTCCGGCCGGACCCGAGGTCGCTCATCGCCATGTCGACGGCGATGAGCGATGACGCGCAGGCCCCGTCCACGGTGTAGGCGGGTCCGCGCAGGTCGAGCCGGTTGGCGATGCGGGAGGCGGCGAGGTTCGGCACCAGCCCGATGGACGCCTCGGGGCGCTGCGGTCCGAGCTGGGCGACGAACGCCTCCCGGACCCGTTCGACGGCCTCGGCCGGCAGGTCGGGCAGGATCTCGCGCAGCGTCGTGACAATCTGGCGGGAGGTGCGCACCCGCTGTTCGAGCTTGGCGACCCCGGGACCGACGTAGCCGCCGCGGCCGAGCACCACCCCGACACGCTCGGCGTCCCCCAGCCGCTCGGGACCGCCGGCGTCCGTGATCGCCGCGGCGGCGAGCCGCAGGGACAGCAACTGGTCGGGTTCGGTCCAGTCGACGGCGAGCGGCATGATGCCGAACGCGGCCGGGTCGAACGACGCGAACTCCTCGACGAAACCGCCACGCCGGCAGTAAAAGGCGTCGCCCGCACCGCCCGCACCGCCCGGTCCACCCGCACCGCCCGGTCCGGCGCCGGGACGGTCACCGCGGGGCGGGTCGGGGCGGAACAGGTCGGGGCGGAAGTAGTCGTCGACGTCGAAACGCTCCGGCGACACCTCCCGGATCGCGTCGACGCCCCCGACGATGTTGCCCCAGAAGGTGCCGAGGTCGCCGGCGCCGGGGAACAGCGCCGCCATCCCGACCAGGGCGATGGGTGGGGCGCCGCCCCCGGGCGCAGGCCGGGATCCCGACGCCGACCGCCCCCCCGGCCCGGCACCGGGCTCAGGCATCGAACGACTCCACCGAGGCGCACATGTAGACGACCTGCGCGGGCGTGCCCGCCGGAGCGGCCAGCTCCCGCAGCAGGGCGGCCACCCCGTCGGCGGGATCGATCAGGCCGATGCCACGGCGCGCGTACTCCCGGGCAAGCTCCGGGGAGACCATCCCACCACCGGCCACACCGGCCACACCGGCCGCACCGGCCACCGCGCCCCCGGCCACCGCGGGGGCCGGTCCGCCGGCCCGTGCCACGAAGTCCCGCGCCGATCCCCAGGGACCCCAGTCGACCTGACCACCCGGCCGGCGAAGCGGCCCGCACAGGCACCGGCGAGCGTGTCCAGGGCGTCGTTCGCGGCGGCGTAGTCGACCTGGCTGCGGTTGCCGAAGACGCCCGCGACACTCCCGAACAGGGCGACGAAGCCGACGTCGTCCCGCAGCGCCGCCAGCAGCGCCCGGGCACCCTCGATCTTCGTTCGGTACACCTGGTCGAACGACTCGGGCGTCTTATCCCGCAGGAGCCGGTCCGCCAGGATGCCCGCGCCGTGCACCACGCCGTCGAGGCGACCGTGGCGGGCGTAGACGTCGGCCACGACCAAGGCAACAGCGGCACCGTCACGCACGTCCACCGCGTGGTAACGCACCGACGAGGCCAGCCGGCCAAGAACCTCCAGCGTGGTGCGCACCTCCCGCTCGGCGAGCAACCGGGCGACCTGGGACTCGATCTCGGCCGGCCGGCGGACGCCGGTGGCGACGAGCGCGCGGCGCAGCGCCGGGGCGTCGAGCGCATCCGCCGTCACCGGATCCTCCGGTCCGGTGGGCGGTGGGGTGCGCCCGATCAACTCGATGGCGCAGCCGCTGCGCCGGGCGAGCTCCACGGCGACGGCCGCCGTGATACCCCGCGCGCCACCGGTGAGCAGCACCACCGAGGAGGGGCCGAGCCCGGCGGGCAGTTCGCCTGCGTAGCCCGCCGCACCCACGTCGCCGACTTCGCCGACTTCGCCCGCGACGCCCAGCTCCACCGGCCGGATCCGCGGGGTCGCGCGGACCCCGTCACGGTAGCCCACCACGGACGGCCCGCC
>NZ_CDWRCM010000040.1:3672-10392 GCF_977927585.1 Frankia sp. CcWB2
GGGGTGAGCAGCTCGACGAGCAGGCTCTCGGCGATCCGACGCGGTTCGTCCTTCGGTTCGACGTCGACGAGGCGGACCGCGATGTTGGGAACCTCCCAGGCGATCGTGCGCACCGGGCCGGCGAGGCCCATCCCCGGGGTCAGCTGGATCCCCTCGTCCCCGGCGTCGCCCGGGACGAGCGCCCCGGTGCCGTGAGGCGACGGGCGACCGAAGCGCCCGCCGTGCCCGGTCGCGACGAGCATCCGCCGGCTGCCGCCGAGAGCCGCGGCCCGCAGTGCCGCGAACGCGGCGGGAAGAACGGCGTGGTCGCCGGCGCCGGGATCGATCGAGGCGATCCACACCAGGCCGTCCGCGCCGGCGCCGGCTCGAATCTGGCCGACCAGGCCCCGGTCGTCGGCGGCGAGGATGCGGGCCTCGGCACCCGCCTGCTCCAGCAACGTGGCGAGCTCGAGTCCGACCCCGAGACCGCCCTCGACGAGAAGGAAGCGGGCCCCGGCCAGCGACCCGGCCCGCCCGACCGGCTCCGGGGCCGAGGGCACGGGGACGATCTCCGGTTCGACGACGAACCGCCGTAGCGGGATCGCGGCTGTCGAGCCGGCCCCCCGGACTTCGCGATTCCGGCGGACCGACCGGACCCGGCGGGCTCAGCCGGTTCGGTCGCGCCGACGGCATCCGGATCCACCGACGCGACGATCCAGTCGACGATGCCGCGGACAGTCTTGATCGCCGCCAGCTCCTCGACGACCTCCTCGCCCAGCTCCCCCGACCCGGCATCCACCAGGCCCAGCCGCTGCGCCAGTTCCCCCAGAATCTCCGTCCGCTTGATCGAGTCGATCGACAGGTCAGCCTCAAGATCCAGATCCGGCTCCAGCATCTCCACCGGATAACCCGTCTGTTCCCCGATCACCCCCACCACCGCAGCCGACACCGCGGCCCGGTCCGGCACCACCCGACTCGCGGCAGCCACGTCCGGCACGGCCCGGGGCCGCGGCGGCACGAAGTCCGCCGGCCGCCCCTCGGGAAGCTGGCCCGGCCGGGCCAGGCCAGTCGGGTCGATGCCCAAGTAGCCCAGTACGACGTCACGTTGCGCCGCGACCAGTTCCCGGGTGGTCCGCAGGAACTCCAGCACCACGGCGTCCACCGATCCGTCACCTCCAAGTTCGGCCAGTCCGGCGGGCCCCGCCGCCGGGTCGTCGGTCGTCTCGCTGTGGTCGGTCACGCCGGTGCGGTCGAACGGGAGGGGCGGCGTCACGGTGTCCTCGACGAACCCGCGCACGCCGACGATCTCGGGCACGCCGACGATCTCGGGCACGGAGGCGACCCCGGGTGAAGTCGTCCGCGCCGTCAGCCGGGTCGGCGGCCGCAGCCCACCGGGAAGGAACCGGCCGTCGGGCGTGCGCACGTAGGCCCCATCGATGAGCCAGCCGGGACGGCGCGGCAGGTCCGTCGCGCTGACCACCCGGGCGTCGCGGCCGGTAAACAGCGCGGAGGGGTCGAGCTCGACGCCGACGGCGGCGAGCTCGGCGAGGGCCAGCAGCAACCGGCGCAGCCCCGGCTCGCCGGCGACGTCGGTGGCCACCACCCGGTGCGGTCGACCGGCCAGAATCCTGCCGACGAGCTGCGCCAGGACGCGGCCGGGCCCGGCCGCGACGAAGGTCCGCACCCCCGCGGCGTACATCGCCTCGATCTGCTCGACGAACCTGACCGGCGCCGCCACCTGGCCGGCGAGCATCGCCCGCACCTCGTCCGGGCTGCCGGGATAGGGCCCGGCGGTCGTGTTGGACCAGACCGGCAGGGTCGGCGCCTCGACCTCGACCTCATCGAGCCGGGCGGCCAGCGCCGTCGCCGCTCCCGCCACCACCGGGCTGTGGAAGGCGCACGCGACCGGGATCGGCTTGGCGCTGATGCCGGCCCGGCCGAGAGCCGCCACGGCGGCGGCAACGGCGTCCGTCGGCCCGGAGATCACGCTCTGCCGCGGGGCGTTGTGGTTGGCCACGACGACCCGGCCCGGTCCGGCCTCCCCACCCGCACCGGCCCCGTCGAGCGCGGCGCGGACCTGCTCGACCGACGCGGAGACCGCCGCCATCGTGCCCGGGTCGTCGCCAGCGGCCGCCAGGATCGCCGCGGCACGGGCCTCGCTCAGGCCGATGAGGTCCCGCCGGTCCAGTACCCCGGCGGCGCACAGCGCGACCAGTTCGCCGTAGGAGTGCCCGGCAACGTGGTCCGGGCGCACCCCGAGACTGGTCAGCAGGTCGTGAACGGCAAGCCCGGCGAGCCCCAGCGTCGGCTGGGCCGCGCGGGTGTCAGTAATCGCGGCTGCCTGGGCGGCCTTCTGCTCCCGGGAGAAGGCCGCCGGCGGGAACATCGTGTCTGCCCACCGGGGAGCGAGGTCCAGCACGGACCGCAGCCGTGGGAAGGCGATGAACAGGTCGGCGAGCATGCCGGGCCGCTGACTGCCCTGGCCGGGGAAGAGGAACGCGGTGGCACCCGGATCCGCGTCCTGGTCCCGGGCGAACAGGCCCGCCCGAGGGTTCGACGCGAACGTGCGCGCCTGGTCGATGGCGGCGGGCAGCGCGTCGAGGTCGTCGGCGACGAACGCGAGCTGGACCGGGCCGCCGCGTTCCGCGCAGACGGTGGAGGCGAGGTCACGCAGGCGGAACGGCCGTCCGGCCGCGTCGTTCGCGGCGATCAGCCCGGCCAGCCGGTTCAGCGCCCGGGTGGCCGCCGCCCGGTCGGTGCCGCGGACGACGAACAACTCCGCGGGCCAGCGGTCGAGGCCGTGGGCGGGCTCGGGTCCGCCGTCATAGGCGGACAGCACGACGTGGAAGTTGGTGCCGCCGAATCCGAAGGCCGACACGCCGGCGTGGCGCCGCTCGGCCGGGGCGACCCACGGCTTGGCGACGCCGTCGAAGTAGAACGGGCTGGTCTCGGCGTCCCAATAGGTGTTCGGCGTGTCGATGTGCAGGGTCGGCGGCCGCACCCCGGTCTCGACGGCCTTGGCCATCTTGATCAGACCGGCCAGGCCCGCCGCGCACTTCGCGTGTGCCGGATCTGCGACTTCACCGAACCCACCGCGCACTGGCCCGGTGTCGCACCGTGGTTGGTGAAGACCTCGGTGAGGGTGGCGAGCTCGGTGCGGTCCCCCACGACCGTTCCGGTCGCGTGCGCCTCCAGCAGACCGATCTCGCTGGGCGAGATCCCCGCCCGCCCGTAGGCCCGTTCCAGGGAGAGCACCTGGCCGGCCTTGCGCGGCGCGGTCAGCCCCAGGGCCCGCCCGTCGGAGGAACCGGCGACGGCCCGGATGACGGCGTGGATCCGGTCGCCGTCCCGTTCGGCGTCCGCGAGCCGCTTGAGCACGATGACAGCCACCCCCTCGCCAAGGCTGGTGCCGTCGGCGCCCGCGTCGAAGCTGCGGCACCGCCCGCCCGGAGACAGCGCATGGACAGAGGAGAACAGCAGGAAGTCGTGGGCGCCCGCGTGAGTGTCCACGCCGCCGCACAGCACCATGTCCGAGGTGCCCGCGACGAGCTCCTTGCAGGCGGCGTCAAGGGCGGCGAGCGACGACGCGCAGGCCGCGTCCACGGTGAAGTTCACCCCGCCGAGGTCCAGCCGGTTGGCGACCCGGCCGGCGATGACGTTCCCGAGCATGCCCGGGAACGAGTCCTCGTCCAACTCCGGCAGGAACTCCTCCAGCTCGGCCGGCAGGTCCCCGAGCAGCGCCGGCCACAGGGAGCGGAAGCTGTAGGCACCGGAGAGATCCGTCCCGGCCTCCGTGCCGAAGACCACCGATGTGCGGGAGCGGTCGAACGCCCGGCCCTCGCCGACGGTCTTCTGGCCCACCTCCTTCTGGCCCACGTCGTACCCGGCGCCGCGCAGCGCGCGGGCGGCGACCTCCAGCGCGAGGAGCTGGCTGGTCTCGATGCTGCGCAGCGACTTCGGCGGGATGCCATAGGCCAGCGCGTCGAACGGCACCTGCGGGAGGAAACCGCCCCATCTCGACGGAGTCCTGCGGCCGGCGTCCCTGAGCACCGCGTCCGGGTGGTAGTAGACCTCGGCGTCCCAGCGATCGGCCGGGACCTCGCGGATAGCGTCGTTGCCGGCGACGATGTTCGCCCAGAAGCTGGCCAGGTCCGGGGCATCCGGGAAGATCGCGGACATCCCGACGATCGCGATGTCGAGCGGCCGGGCGCCCGGACGGTCGGGCGCCGCGATCCGGTCGGCGGACCGCAGCTCGGCGGGTCGCAGCTCGGCGGCCCGGGCGGCGAGCCCGGCCGTGGCCTGCGCGGTGACCTCGTCATGCAGCTCGGCGATGCTCGTCCGCCGCGAACGCAGGGCGGCGACCTGCCCGATCATGTACATGCCCTCCCGGGCCTGGGCCGCGGGATCGACCGTGACGACCTCGCTGCCCTCACGGCGCAGGCCCTTACTCGCGACCCGCAGCCGGCCGAGGTTGAGCGCCTCGAGCTCCTCCCACATCTGCTGGCGGGAGTGGCCGGCGGCGATCAGCTCACGGCGACGGCCCAGAAAGGTGTGGACGTACGCGGACTCCACGCACCGGGTGGCGTGACCGGGAGAGGTCTCGAGCAGCACGGTGCGCTTACAATCGAGAGCGGCCTGCTGGAAACCCGGCAGGATCGCCCCGGACGCGACGGCCTCGGCGGTGAACAGGTACGCGGTGCCCATCAGCACGCCAACGCTCGCGCCCCGCTCTGCGAGCGGCCCGGCCGCCGCGGCGACCATCGCAGCGGAACGGGCGTCGTGCACGCCCCCGGCGAACAGCAGATGCAGGCCCGCGAAGAAGTCCGGACCGGCCTGATCGGTCGCGCCGAACTCCAGCAGGCCGGCGATCTGCGCCTCCCACAGCGGGAAGCTCGCCCGCGGCCCGACGTGCCCGCCGCACTCACGCCCCTCGAAGACGAACTTGCGCGCGCCGTCGGCCAGGAAGCGGTTCAGCAGCCCCGGGGACGGGACGTGCAGGAACGTGTCAATGCCGGCGGCCTCCAGCGGGGCCGCCTGTGCCGGGCGGCCTCCGGCGACGATCGCGCAGGGAGGACGCACGTCATGCACAGCGGCGAGTTGGGCGGCCCGCAGCGGTGCCGGGGCGAACCCGAGGACCCCGACTCCCCAGGGCGCGTCCCCGAGCAGGTCCGCGGTCTCCTCCAGCAGGGCGCGGCTGTCCTCGCCGCTCATCAGCGCCAGGGCGAGGAAGGGCAGCCCGCCCTCATCGGCGACGGCACGGGCGAACGCCGCCCGGTCGCTGACCCGCGTCATCGGTCCCTGCGCGACCGGGTGGCGCAGGCCGCGGGCAGCGGCGAAGGGCGCACCGGGGGCGAGGGGACGGGTACGGGTGGCGGCGGCGATGCCCTCGCGGATGCCCTGGCGCACGGCCCGTACGACACCGCCCGCGGTCACGTGGCGGTCGGCGAGATCGGCGGCGAACGCTCCGTCCTGGCCGACTGGGAGGAACTGGTTACGCAGATCACGCGCACCCAGCCGGCACGGGATCGCCGTGGCGTCGCCCGCCATAGCGGCGACAGGAAGATCGGGACGGGTGTACACCCGGTAGCCGGCGAGGAGGGTGGTCTCGCTACCGTCCATCGCGCGGACCGCCGCCGCGACCTGTGCCGGCAGCTCCATCTCACGCACCAGGGCGAGCTGGGAGTCCAGGACCACACCGGCCGCGCCGCCGGCCACCGCGGCCGCCGCGGCCGCCGCGGTGGCCGGACCGATCCCGCCAGCGGCGAACACGGGCAGCGGCGCGCCCTCGGTGGTGACGAACGCCTGCGCGAGCAGATGTTGCAGGAGGGTGAAGGTGGTGAGGTCGCCTACGGGCCCCCCGGACTCGTTGCCTCGCGCGATCAGCCCCTCGGCCCCCGCCGCCACCGCGTCGCACGCCTGCGCGACCGAGGTGACCTCCGCCCAGACCCGGCGCCGCGCCTCTCCACGCGGCCCGCTCGCCTGCAACCGGCTCGTCAGCGCGCCGATGTCCCAGCGGCTCCCCGGACCCGGCCCGGCGTCCGCCCACGCGACGGGGCCGGATCGGGGATCCGGACCGGACCGGACGACTAGTACGACGGTCCCGACGCTCGCGGGCAGCTCGTCGGGATCGAGGGGGCAGCCGGGAGCGACCCGCACCCCGAACCGGCCCGGCGCCCACCGCTCGGCGTCCCGCAGCGCGTCACGTGCCGGTCCGGCCAGCAACCCGAGGTCCAGCACCCCGAGCCCTCCGGCCCGCTGCACCGCGGCGACCAGGGGCGCGGACGGTTCAGCGAACGGCGTGATCACCACGACCAGCTCGCGGGCGTCGAGCGGATCGCGGTCGGCGGGATTGGCCGGCGAGGCCACGGGTGACGGGCTGGGTGCAGTGGTCATCGGCTGGTCCTCCCGACCGGTCCCCGCCTGGGGCAGGGCGCTGAGGGGGCAGAGGCTGCGGGGGCTGTGCTGGTCCGCATGGGCGGGTAATCGCTGGTCCGCGTGAGCGGGTATCTCAAGGGCAGGCGGACAGCCGGCAGACCCGGGGCCGACGGCGCGTCCGCTGCCGCCCGATCGCCGCGGCGGCACATCGAGGCCATAGAACTCACCCACCGAACCAGCATGATCGACTTGTTCCGGACGACAGGACCGCCCGCATCATCCAGACCTCCTGGTCAGTGCCGCCGGGACGGCAGACATCCGGGAAGCCGCATCCGCCCTGAGTATGCGAAAAGCGAACCAACCCCC
>NZ_CDWRCM010000040.1:10521-15588 GCF_977927585.1 Frankia sp. CcWB2
CGCGGAACTGGTGTCCCCCGGTCCCACGGCGGCCGCATCCGGTTAGCCGACACGGGATTGCCAACGTGCGCGGAATACTAGCCGGCCCGGTTGGGATCATTGCGTGGTGCCGGACCACAGCGTTGATCGTGGGCCCGTCGGACCACTGGCGCGGTCGCCGTGACCAGGTCCGGACGGCATCCGGTCGCCCGCTCGCCCACCGCCGGACATCGATGAGGATGTCGCGGATCGGGATTACACAGAGCCTGCAGGGGTGTGCACCGGGCGACGTCATCAATCGCCGCGGCCATCGATGGAGGTTACGAATGAGTATCACGCAGGTCGCTATCCCGGTCGCCGGTCGCAGCGATTTCTCTTCGGTATCGATCACCCAATGCGGCGATGAACAGATGTGGCTACTTCCCGGCAACACACGCCCGCATGCGCAGGGCCTGGAGAAATCGGATGCGAGGACGACGCCCCGGGAGGTATGGAACCACGGGCGGGCACCGTCCTGAAAATCGATCGTGGTCGCCGCCGGCCGGGTCAGGCGCTGACGGGCGGGGACTGACTCCTTCAGACCCCATGCGGACCAGAAGGGACATCGGCCAACCTAGTCACAGCGCGCCATCGATCGCAAGCTTATCCGATCAACTTTCCGGCAACGACCTCAATAGGGATGCCAATGGCAACATTTCAGCTACAATAAGCGACAGCCGTCGCGGAGCGCGCAGGACATGACCGTCGGGACCGGTCAGGCGAGGCCAGATCGATTACCACGGACCGGCTTTGTTACTCGAGTGGGATCATCGACACGCGACCGTCGGCACCGGGAACGGACATGCAGCGTGTCCGTTCCCGCCACTGTTCGATCATCGGGACCGGCTTCTCGCCTCATCCCTTCGCGCCGAAATGCCGGCGGCCCCGACGGAGAGGTCGATCATGATTGCCGCCATCGGAGGATCAGGTGCCGGCGACCGCGCCCCGCGCGGTCGCGCACCGGGGTTCGCGGCTCGGATCGAGGTCGTAGATCATCGGCACCGCCGCGGATCCCGCGGATCCCGCGGATCGAACATCCACGGCAGCAGCCTCATGACCTCATGACGTCACAGTTTCAGGGCCGCGGGTTGCCGGGGGCCGCGAACGCGCTCGTCTCCCGCTGCCACGCGATCGCCAGCTGGGTCCGGTTCGTGCACCCCGTCGCCACGAGCGCATGGGTGAGATGGTGCTTTACCGTGTCGATGCTGATGCACAACGCCTCGGCGACCTGGCGGTTGGAACGGCCTTCGGCGACGAGACGGACGACGTCGCGCTCGCGCGCCGACAGCTTGCCCGCGACCGACGGACCCGGGTCCGCCCGGATGTAGAACCGCAGAAGGTTACCGAGGTGCCGACCGAGAACCGCCCCGACGGCGCGGTCCCGCGGTCCGAACGCCCCCGGCCGAGAATCCAACAGGGACACCACGGCGCCCACGTTCGACGGACCGAACAGGCGGATGAGCAGCTTCGCGTGGATGCCGTGTGCCCGCAGAAACCGCTCCAGGCGCATCCGCACCTCCGGGCGTTCCGGGATGCCGAGATCGTCAAGGGTAGCGAGCCCTCGCTCGCGGACCGAACGCAGGCTGTCCGGATTGCTGAGGGCCTCCAGCTCCCGGTAACGCTCCAGGTAGGGGCCTGCGAGTCGAAGCGCCAGCCCGCGACCGGTGGGCCGGGCGTCCTGGAAGGCGGTCTCGAGCGAGGAGCCCAGGAAGAAGGCGGAATGCCGGTAACCGAGATGCCGGGCCATGCCGTCCAGGGCGCGCTCGCGGAAGGATGCCAGCGACGACGCCCGCTCGCAGTCCTCCACCACGCGCAGGATGCCGCGCAACTCGGCCGCGCCGAGAGCCAGGTCCCGCGGCATCGGCGCGGCACGCGCCACCGGAGCGGACCGGACGGGCGGGCCGCCAGCCGGGACCGCACGGCCGCTGCCGCTCGGCACCTCGCCGCGGCCCATCGGCGAGCCGCCCATCGGCACACCGCTCCCCGGTGGGCCGGAGCGATGGTGAAGCGGTCGCCCCGCACCGGCGCCGGTGGCGGCGGAATGCCGGGTGGTCGGCGAGCGGTGCGGCGGGGTCAGCGGTGCGGGTGAGCTCGCGGAGACACGCCTCGCGACCCGGCCCGCCGCAGCGGCCTCGGCGGATGTGTCGACGGTCACGCCAATTCGTGGCCGATGTAGTGCGTCCTCACCGATAACATCATGCGGGCGGGAAACTCGGTCGGTCACACGTGCCTCCGGGGGGGTCAGAACTCAGAACCGGCGCCAGGCCTCGTCCGCTAGGGACGAGGCCGCCAGGTTGATTTCCGGCGAAGTTGGACAGGTTCGGCAAGCGTAGGGCCCATCTCCCTCGCTACGCCAGCGGTCACCCACGCCCCCTGATCACACTCACCCCGTACCTTCGGCGCAGCCGGGGAAAACGCGACCTTAACGCACGTAAACGTTTGGGATGACGCCGTCCGGCAGCCCCCGGCAGTGGCTCGAGGTGATTTTTCCCTCCCACTGGCACCACCCGTCGGGGCTACCTCACAAGTACGAGATTGGCTCCCCCGGCTTCGATCGCGGTCGCGAAAGAAGCCGGAAAACGTCCTCCGGCACGGGTGAGCCTCGGATCCCGACCAACATCGACAGCATGAACATTGGTCACGCAGGGTATCCACAACGGCAGCGCACAGTTTCGCCAGCGGCCCGCGGCCTGCCCCGGAGGGGTGGAGTTCCCCGCTCCCTGCACGGACCACCCATCCCATGGTGCCGCTCCACGACGACGACACATCGAGCGCGGACACCATCGAGCGCGGCCGGGGTCCGCGATGTGGCCATGCGCCGATCATCGACCGGCCGAAGCCCCCGGCCGAAGCCCCCGGTCGAAGCCACGGCGGGAGACCAAAGCCACGGCAGGAAACAGGAAAGAGGTAGAGGTACGAAGGCGATAACCTTGGGGCGGTCGGTCTTCCTGGTCGTGATGGGTGCCATCCTGCGCTACGCGCTCACCTGGCGCACCACCGGAGTGGATCTCCAGATTCTGGGCCTGATCCTGATCATCATGGGGATCGTGACATCGATGATCTGCCTGCTCCATGCCTTCCTGCCGGCACCGGCACGGGCCACCGCGCGTACCCGCGGACCGGGGCGGACACCGATCGGGCCTGGTCCCGGCCCGATCGGGCGGCACCTCGAACGAACGGCGGCGCTCGGCACATACCGGTACGGCCCACCGCAGCCCGGGTCCGACACGATCCAGACGGATGCCGGCCACCTCGATGCCGGCTACATGGGTCCCGGTCACACGGGTCCCGGGTATGACTATTTACAATAGACGCAATTCGCGCGCACGATGTACAGCATCGCGACGCCGTGGCACGTCGAGCTTGCGGTAGATGCTCTTCAGGTGCGTCTTCACCGTATTCACGGAGACGAAGAGCTCGGCGGCGATCTCGGCGGTCGTCAACATCGTCGGCAGATAGCTGAGGACCGCGAGTTCCCGGTCGCTGAGCCGGTCACCCGCCCCGGGTCCCCGCCCGTCCATGGAACCGGGTGAGCGCTCGCGCGCCCCTGGCTGCCCTAGAGAGATCGGACTCGTTCCCACCCCAAGGCCGTGGCCCGCCGGACCGGAGCGAGGGCCGCGCGGGACGTTGGCCCCCTGACGGTCACAGTTAGGCGGCGCCGAGCGCGCCGCGGGGGTCATAAGGGCCGGACGTGCCTTTCGCCCACTCATGACGGGTTGACGTGGGGTGGCCGGCCACGCGGGAGCGGGCACCGCCACCTCTCCGCTCGGCATCCCCCCGCTCGGCGCCCCCAGGCCGGCCACCCCCACAGGCGGCGCCCCCACGGGCGGCACCCCCGCCCCGGAGACGGCCATGACCGGTCCGCCGTCGGTCGGCGTCCGCGGATTCACCGCGGCGGCGGACGCCATCGTGGCCAGGGCCCGCAGAGTCGACACGAAGAACGGATGTGCGGCGGAGAGACCGGGATGGGCATCCAAGATCGCCAATGGTTCGCCACCGAATTCGAGGAACGGGCCAGCGAGTCCCTCGTCCTCGGCGAGCGCGAGGGCACGCGCCAGCAGGTCGGTGGCACGCCCGTGGTCGTCACGCCGCGCGGCCGCCACCGCTGCCACCACACATGCCGACACCACCGAACCGCCTCCGCCGCCATCCGCCCGCAGCAGAGCCGCCACCGCGTGCTCCGCTCCCTCTAGATCAGCGCACGCGAGGTTCGCCCGGGCCGCCGCGAGCGCGAGAGCATGGTCCGGCCGGCGGGTGTCGGCCAGCTGTCCCAGCAGCTGCCGGGCAGCCTGGGCGTTCCCGACGGCGATCAACAGGTCGGTCTCGGCGGCGCGCCACAGCGACAGGCACAGCGGCGGTCCGGCTGGCCGTCCTCGCGACGCCAGGAGACGGCGGGCAGCCCGCACATCGTCCGCCTCCCCACGCCGGCATCGCGCCCTCGCCTCCAGCACGACGATCAGATCGGGCAGGTATGGAGGATGCGCCGGGGTGAAGGCCATCCGCGCGAGGTCGAGATGGTGCGTGACGCGCACGTCGTCGACCCGGGCGGCCGCCACCATCGCATGGGCGAGATGCGCCTCGACCAGGCCGGCCGGCATGTCGGTCAGACCATCCGAGGATGCGGGGACGGCCGTGGGATCGACCGGGCTGGCAGTGATCACAGCGGCGGTGGCGACCGCCACTGCCGCGCTGGACTCGGCCTGCCGCAATCGACCTCGCAGCACGTAGGCGAGAGCCATCGCCCCGGACGCCGATGCCTCGACCGTCCGCAGACCGCCATCCCGGGCCGCCGCCATCGCCTCCCGCAACGCCTCCAGCGCCAGGTCGGGACGGCCGAGCCAAAGCTCCGCCTGCCCGCGCGCACACCAAGCCACAGCCGCCACGATCCCGTCGGGACCACCCACGCCCCCGCCACCGCTGGTCGATCGCGCGACGATCCCGGCCGGGCGGTCCGGCTGGGCCCCACCGACGACGGAGCCGGGGCGGGCCGCGCTTTCCCCAACGTGATCATGTCGAACACCGGACGGCTCCAGTCCGGGACCTTCGGCG
>NZ_CDWRCM010000040.1:16040-19307 GCF_977927585.1 Frankia sp. CcWB2
GATGGGACCGGCAGGACCAGCAGGGCCGGCAGGGCCGGCAGGACCAGCGGGCAGGAACCGGGGATCTCCCGGCGGCCGCACGCCGACGGGCGGTCGTGGCCGGACCTTCCCCGCGGCCTCCGCCCGCCCCGTCACGCCGGCAACCGCCGGATCAACCGGCTGTGGCACGGCGCCCGGCCTGCCCGGGGACCGTAGCAACCGGCGGGTGATACTCAGCATCTCCTCGCACGCCCCGGCGAGCTCCGCCCGGCGCAGGTCGACAAGATCGGCTCGGACCACGAGCGCGCGACGACGGGACACGACCGCCGCGGCGATGCTCCCCCGGGCCACCTGCAGGCATCTGGTGGCCGCCCCCACCTGTCCCTGGCCCAGCCGGCCCACGGCGGCGACCAGTGCGCACTCCGGCGACCACAAGGCCGGGGAGTCCGGCATCGCCGTCATGATCGAGCTGAACCCCGCGGCGCCGCCGTGCAGGGCGTCCACCATCTCGGGCCCATCGACGAGCAGGCAGGCCGCGTACCACCAGTCCCCGGCATGCGCGGCGTGATGTACCGCATCCGTCGTCCGACGGTGCGCGGCGAACCAGATCGCGGCTCGCAAGTGGAGCTCATCGGTGTCCTCGTCGCCGTCCGCGGCCAACGCGGAACGCAGCACCGCGGCAAGCAGCCGGTGAAAGCGGAACCATCCGCCGTCGTGGTCGAGCTCAACCACGAAGCCGTCGGCGCGCGCGAGTGCCGCCAGAACTTCCTTCCCGCTCACCCGCGCACCTACCGTGGGTGCCGGCGTGTCCCCGGGGCCGCACTCGCCGGGCGGGCCCATCGCCATGCTCGCGGCGTCGGCGTCGGCGTCCGGCGGCGGCGCGGCACGCGAGCCGGTATCCGCCGCCAGGACGCCCGCATCCATCCGCTCGGCCGCGACGGCGTCCGCCAGCGGCCCGGTCATGCGCTCCAGGACACTGGTCCGCAGGAGGAAGCGGCGTACCCGCGGCGGCTTACCGGCTATCACCTCGGCCTGCAGGAAATCGGCGATCGCGGGATGGCCGGCCACGGCGCCGGACAAACCAGCCGTGTCACCGAGGCCACCGGACGGGGATGCGACGGCCGCTTCCCACCGCCCATCCGCCCCCGGCAGTGGTCGTCGCTCCCGTGCGGCGAGCGCCCCGGCCGCCAGCCGCAGCCCGGCCGCCCAGCCCTCGGTGACGTGCACGAGACCGCTCACCGTCGCGGGCGACGCCGTGATCTCCTGCCGGCCCGTGATCTCCTGCCGGCTCAGGAGGGCGGCGGCCTCCGCCCGGGTGAAGGCGAGATCCGTCGGGCCGATCTCGGTGACCCACCCGGCAGCCCGCAGCCGGTGCAGCGCCACGGGCACCGTCCGGCCCACCAGAATGATCCGGGCCCGGTCCGCGGCCGCGTCGATCAGCAGTTCGAGGCCGTCGAGGTCCGAACGCCGGGTGATCAGATGCACGTCGTCGAGGATCAGTATGAAGGACGCCGGGAGGTCGGCGAGGATGTTGGCGAGCCATCGGTAACGCCGATCACAAAGATCGTCGGCCGCGGGACCGTACCGGCTCCCAAGGCCCTCACCGGCCGGGAGCAGACCGTGTCGTCCCAGCCCGTGCAGCAGCTGCGGCCACAGTGGGAGGCCCGGCTCCCCGCCACGCGGGCCGGGGACGACCGCCGGATCGACCCGCACCCACACGATCGGCGTCTCCCCACGCCGGCCCGCGGCCCAGGCCGCGACCAGCACCGTCTTGCCCGAGCCGGCCGGGGCCCGCACCACCGTGAGGGGCAGGGCGGTAGCGGCGTCGAGTGCGTCGAGCAGCCGTGGTCGATCGACATGACCCGGCGGGGTCGGCGGGGGGACGAACCGGTTCAGGAGCAGCGGCAGGCTTTCGGGACCGTCCGCGGGATCCTCCTCCCCGGGACGGAGAGCGGCATCCTCCGGACGGAGGGGCCGCCGACCCTCAAAGACGGCGGGACGGGTCCGGACGGAACCGGACATCGGTGACTGTTCGTCGAGCATCCGCACCACCCCCAGCGACAAGCTCGCGCTAGGTAGTGGTACGCCTACTCGGGCGACCGGGCAACCGGGCAACCGATCCGCACCGCCCGCCGTCGAGGGACACCCCGCCCGGGACCCGGCCCTCAGGCCGCGCAGTCCGAGCAGACGACGTGACGGACGTCCGCGAGCTGGCTGCGGTGCTGCACCAGGAAGCATCGGGTGCAGGTGAACTCGTCGGCCTGCCGGGGAAGTACCCGCAGCGACAGTTCCTCGTCGCGTACCTCCGCATCCGGAAGGCCCAGCTCGGCCTCGAGGGCGTCCATGTCGTCCCCCAGGTCCGCTGCCGCACCGGCGCGCTGCGCCTTGAGCGTCTCCAGGCTCTGTTCCTGGAGCTCGTCCTCCTCGACATCCGTGCTTCGCCGAGCGTCGAAGTCACGAGCCATGCGTCTCCTTCCTTTCCCTGCCATCGTTCACCCAATGGGTATGCCAACCCATCGGTCTTGGGTTTGGCCGAGCGTGAGGAGCCATGGAACACGGCACCTCAGGACATCGGCTGGTTACAGTACGCAGTGACCCCAAGGATTGAGGTGACGCGATGCCCTGTGTCCGCATTTCCGGGTGCCTCCACCACATCCAAGGGTCCCGGCCGGAACGCGGATCTCCAGAGCCGAGCGAACGATACGGGGCGGAACCGCGTCAGGCCAGACAGCACCAGGCTGGCGCGGTGTCACTCCCGCCACAGCCATGATCAAATATCACGACTCCGGTGGACCGCCCGCATCTCGATCGATGCGGCACCGTACACCACCTGGACGCCGCGCCGTCATCGGATGGTCGGAAAGGGCCACGCAAGCCTGGGGGCCGACCAGTCGGATCTAGAGATACAGACCTGTCAGGCCATCGTCCAACCGCTCCGCCGCGACGGCGTGCACGTCCCGCTCCCGCAACAGAACGTAGGTGGTCGAGTGCAGCTCCACCTCGGCCCGGTCCTCGGGGTCGAACAACACCCGATCGCCAACCTGGATGGTCCGCACGGCCGTCCCCACCGCGACGACGTCCGCCCAGGACAGGCGCTTCCCCATATGCGCGGTCGGGGGGATGACGATGCCCGCCTTCGACCGCCGGTCCACGGAATCCTCACGCGGCTCGACCAGCACGCGGTCGTGCAGGAGCCTGATTGGCAGCGCGCCGGACTGCATGACACCCGATTGCGTGCCCACCCCAGCCGCGCCGACCCCGTTGACACCGCCGGACACAACGTTCACA
>NZ_CDWRCM010000040.1:19492-20151 GCF_977927585.1 Frankia sp. CcWB2
CCCCACCGGAGGGCCCGCCCGGCCGTCCTGATTCCCCGCCAACGTTCCGCCGGGGAATGCCCTCGGGTGACGGGACGCGACGGAGAACGCGATACCCCCACTTCGCCTTATCGGAGCAGAGCCAGCCGAACCTCCCCGGATGGGGAATGGTCTCCCAACGCGGTATAAGCTGCCGCCCATCGCCGCCCGGGCTGGCGCTGACGGGGGGCGAGCCGGTCACCCCTCGATCGTCCGTTGGCGCCCAGGTAACCGTCGGCACGTAACGAACCTCAGGGATGGGGCACGATCATGGCATTGCGCATCAGCGTCGACCTCGATGGGCTACGCTGGGCCGATCTGTTCCGCTTCGTCGATCTCGCCCGCAGCGGCGGCATCAGCGCGGAGGACCAGGTTGACGTCATCACCTACGGCAGTGACCCGATGTCGGTCAGCCTGTCGGCCCGCATCTACCCGGTCTCCGAGGGGTTCCTCTCCACGGAGCAGTCGGACGCATCCGGCGACAGCATGCGCGGCGCCCCGCTCTCGGTCAGCCCCGGGTCCGGCAGCCCCAACGGCTCGGGGTTCGCCTACGACGGTTCCACCGACCGCACAGCCTCGGCCAACGGTGCCCACTACCCGGCGTTCGACAACGCCGCGGACCGTGCGGTCCCGCAGAGCAG
>NZ_CDWRCM010000040.1:20678-25731 GCF_977927585.1 Frankia sp. CcWB2
CAACGGCCTGCCGTCCTCCTACGGACCCGGGTACGACGGACCCGCCGAGCGGGGCCTCCAGGCGGCGGGGGGTGGGCACTACCCCGCGTTCGACGGCCAGCCCGACCGCATGCCGCCGGGTGCCGGCGGGCAGTTCGCGGGTTTCGAGCCGTTTGACCGGTCCGCGCCAGGCAAGGAGCCCGGAGGTGCCTCCGGGCAGGTCGAAAGTCCCTACATCGAGGAGTTCGCCAGGCTTCAAGAGGGTCTGATGCGGCAGGTCCGCCGCACGGACGAGGTCCGGCCGGACCGGTCCTGATCTGCGATTAGCGCCTCCACGCGGCCACGCCGTCCGGACTCCGGCTCGGCATGACCATGCGGCCCGTCCCGGCGAACCCGCTTCCCATCCTCACCGCACGTAAGGGAGAGGGAACCATCAGCGGCATCTGGCACCGCGGGTCAGAAGCGGAACGTGAGTCAGCAGTGACGGTGAACCCGAACGGGCTACACCCTTCGTGCCCGCTGGCCCGCTATGGTGCATGCTGCCGGTGATGGAGGATTCGCGCCTTGCTGACGTCGAGCAGTATCACGGGCGACTGCGCTCGGAGCTCGACGTCATCGCCCGTGGGCCGGTCCTGGTCGGCCCGAAGATTGTCGAGCATATTCACTCGCTGATCACCCTCATCGACCTTCATCAGCCGAATGAGTTCGACCTCTGTCTGAGCTGCGACCGTCTCTGGCCCTGTGCGTCGATCATCGCGATCACCGGCATGTCACCGGGCGCCGCACCGGACAGCCGGGCGGTCGACGAGGAGGATGAGCAGGCCGCGGGCATCGGGCGAGCGGTCGCCGGACGGGCATCCGGCCGATCGGGTCCGGTCGCGTCTCCCGACGCGGAACACCCCGGCCCGGATCCCCGGCCGGTGGCCCCCGAGGGGCGGGGAGCCCGTCCCGGGCCACCCCACCGCGAGCACCCCGCCACCGGCGACGAGGCCAGGATGTTCCCTCCGGCGCGCCCCGCGGCCAGGCCGCCCGCGCCACCGCCGCCACCGCAGTCACCGGTCAGGCCGCCTGCCCCAGTTCCTGGACAGTTCCCCGAGCCGATGCCCGGGGCAGCTGCCCACCTGTCCATGGGGTCCCCGGCGGACTCCGACCACCCGCCGTCCGGGGGACACTCCGACCGTTCGGGCTACCCGCCCCCGGACGCCCACCCCGCCCAGCGGGGTGCTCCGCAGCCAACCGGTGCCCGGCCACGACTGCCCGGCGGGCGGCAACATGCTCCCAACGGATACTCCTCGGACCGGTATCCGACGGGCGGGTACCCCACGGACCGGGACCGGGACCGGTCCACCGCGGACAGCTACCCGCCGGCCGTAAACCCGTCGGTGGCCCGGGGCGATGTCGTCGTGCCGTCGTCCCGGCCCGCTCCCTCGATCTCCGGTCCGGTCGAGATGGCCACGGCCAGGGTCGAGACGCCGCGCCCGATGACCGGAACCGGAACCGGGCCGGGCGGCCCGTCAGACCCCGGTCACGCGGTGCCGGGGCCCGGACGCTACCAGGGCCGGCCATCACCCCAGCCGGGGCCGACGCCGCCGGAATCCATCCGGTCGGGATCTATGCATCGCGGGCAGCCCGACCGCGGGCAGCCGGGCCCGGCCGAGTCCCCGGGACGCCCCGCGGGGAACAGGGCGAGAGCCTGGGTAGACCGTCCCCGAGCACCGGAGCGACGCGTGGAACCGGGTGGGCAACCGACGAGGGACCGGCCCGGCCCACGGCCCATCGGCCGTCCCGACCATCCCGGGCCGACCTCCGATCGGAACCCGACCCCGCCCGACGGGCGCGCCCCGGACGGAACCGGTGGTGTACCGCACGGCTCCGGTCGCCGGTACGCGCAACCCGGGATCGACCCGCCGAACTCGTCGCACCCCGGTCGGGCTGCCATGCCGCGAACGGCCGCACGAGCGGATGCGGATGCGGACATGGTGCCGCCTCCCCGCGGCAACCTATCGGCGGCGGCGGCCCGCATCGACCAGACCGCGGTCGACGAGGTCACGCGGGCCTGGATGGCTCGCCGCGAGTCGGTGCTGGACGGCATCGACGTCATCTGACGCCATCCCCCGACGCGGTCACCCGCTCGGCCGTCCCAGCGGGGGAGGCCGACCCGCCCCGGCGCGGCTCCCCGGCCCGACGCCCGGCCGGGGAAACGCCGACGCTGTCCTCGGCGCGTCGCGTCGCCCGGACGTCCCGGTCGCGGTATCCAGATGCGTCGCGTGGCCGTTGCCTGGCTCGACGACCACAGAGGGTCAGGTTTGGGGGGGCGGTCATGGTGGCAGTAACGCGACGCGGCAGACCCCCGCACCGGGATGATGACCGTGCCTGACGACCCCACGGAAGGTGAGGCGTGGCCGAAGCTCTCAGCGCACGCTTTGACCTGCCCGCCGATCCCCGTGCCGCCAGCCGAGCCCGCCGGCTGGTCACCGAGCTGCTCGCCGCTTGGGGCCGCCCGGAGACCGTCGAGGTCGCGCAGCTGCTCGTCAGTGAGGTCGTGACGAACGCGGTGCGCTTCGTCGGTGCCCGCGCCGCCCTGTGCCTCACGCTGTCCCTGCGCGACGACCGGATCCGCATCGCGGTCGACGACGGAAGCTCGCTGTGGCCGGTGCTGAAACCCGCCCACGATGACGACGAGTCGGGCCGGGGCATGCATCTGGTCGCCGCGCTGGCGATGCAGTGGGGTGTCGTCGAGATGCCGGACACCCGGGGGTCAGGCAAGCAGGTCTGGTTCGACCTGCCACGCCAACAGGATCCGATCGAGGCGGTCTGCGGCTCCTGACCAGGGCCGCCGACCGATTCCTCCCGAAGCGTCGTCGCGCGACTTCCGGTGGCTAGGTTAGCAATAAGGATGCTTCAGCTGCTGTTCAGCCAAGCCGCATACCGTTCAGCCAAGCCGCATACCGTCGAGCCGCGTACCGTGACGTACGTCTCCTCTGCATCACGACCGTGATCGCACCTGTCGATCCTACGGGGGTAGTCATCGAGACTCCGGTCCTGCTCGGCGCTGACAGCGCCGAGAGCGCCGCGCCCGCGCCCCCGCTTCCACCACCGGCGGTGTTGACCCGGCAGCTACTACGACGCTCTGGTGCCCACCCGGGCGGCAACTCCGACGACGTGGCTGCAACGGCACCGAACTCTGCAACGGCACCGAGGGTCGAGCTCGTCGCCTCCCCGGCCGGTGACGCCCACGTCTTCGCCGAGCCGCTCGCGCTCCGTCTCGGGCCGGTCCGATCGGCCCGGTCCCGGCGACGCAACGTCCTGCTCGCCGGCATGCTCGCCGTTCCCCTCACCATCCTGGCCGTGCGCTTCCGCGGCGACATGGCCTCACGGCTGGCCGGCGTTCCCGCGCCCCGCTGGCACTGGCTCGTCATCTGCGCGCTCTCCTCGGTCCTGTTCTACTTCGCCAACGGCCTGTCCACGCGGGCGGCCAGCGGCCTGCGGCTCGAGCTACGTACCGCGACCGGCCTGCAGGTCGCGGCGGCGGCGGCGAACCGGATCGTGCCCGCGGGTCTCGGGGCCATCGCGGTCCATCTGCGTTTCCTGGAACGGCGCGGGATGACGCGTCCCGCGGCCTTGGCGGCCATCACGTCAATCAAGGTGGCCGGCGGGGTGGCGCACCTCGGGGGCATCGTCCTGGTCGCCGGCACCCTCAGCGACTCGGGCATCGGCGCGGCCCTGACTAACCCGCTGCGGTCCACTGTCCAGGGGCTCGGGCCGGGGCCGTTCGTGCTCAGCTGTGGGGCGGTCTGCGCGCTCGTGACGGGCACCGTGGCCCATCCGCGGATCCGGTCGAAGGCCCGGCCGGCAGTGCGGGCCTTCGACACTCATCTGAAGATCCTCGCCCGTTCCCCGTGCCGGACTCTGGTGCTGCTGCTGTCCCAGATAGGGACACGCTTCTTCCAGATCCTCGCGCTCGCCTGCACGGTCTGGGCATTCGGCACCAGCATGACGTTGATGTCCGTTGCCGCGGTCTACCTCATCGGCTCGATGGTAGCCGGCGCGGCGCCGACAGCCGGCGGCATCGGCGCGATCGAACCGGCACTCGCCTTCGGGCTCGCGGCCGCGGGTGGTACGGCGGCGTCCATGTTCACCGCGGTCCTCGTCTACCGCCTGATCAGCTTCTGGCTGCCGGTGCTGCCGGGGATCCTCATGCTGGCCTGGCTGCGCCGCACCGGCGACCTGTAGGCGGGGGCAGGGGGTCGGCGCGACCGCGGCCCGGGAGCGGCCCAGGCGGGCGGGGTGGCCGCTCACCCGCGCCGGGACGACCGGCGGCGACGGCGACGGCGGATCCCACCCACCAGGAGCAGCACACCTCCACCGACGAGAACGACCCGCTCCCAGCGCACCACCCGAACCACAATGGCGCCGCCGGAGGGTCCGGGCACCGCCCTGCCGTCCAGGGCACCCCCGGTCAGCGTGCCCGCATCCCCCCGCCGGGCCAGGCCATCGGCTCCGACGCCGGCTCCCAGTTCGGGAAGCGCGGGCCCCGGGCCGATCCCGAGGACCGGACCGTACCTGTGGCGCAGTTCGGCGGTCTTCGCCCGCAACTGCACCTGGGCCCGCTCGGCGACGCGGCGCGGGCTGACGATCTCCGCGATGGAATCGATCGTCTCCGCCAGTTCGGCGCGGGTCTCTTCGATCTGTTGCTGGATCACGGCCGGGTCCTGCGGCACCGATGTCGCCCTCTCGTCCGTTGCGAATGGCGGACGCGCTCCCGCGACTGGCGTCGATCGGCGTCGATGGACGCCACGGACATCTCCGTCGGGTGCGACCGGCCTGCAACGATCGTGCCAGACACATCACCGCCCGGCGAGACCAAACGGCCAGTGGCGCGACACGTCACGCAGGCGCACCGACGCACGACGTCTCGCCCCGTCCGATCCCGGTCTCCGTACCGCGCAGATGGCGCCGCGGGCGGAAGCGACCGCCCACCGAAATCCGTCCGGCGGGACATTACGCTGAACGCTGTGCTCGAGGGCCAGCGGTGGTCTGGCCCGGGTGGGAGTCGCCCGGGCGACTCCCACCG
>NZ_CDWRCM010000041.1:0-6584 GCF_977927585.1 Frankia sp. CcWB2
ACCTGGATGCGTGCGAGCACCTCCGCGGCGCTGGCCACCTTGCCGCGGCTCTCCGCGCGGGACAGTGATGTCTCCAGACGCTGCCGTCCCGCGGCCACGGCGGGCGTGGTCATCTCCACGACGACCACGTCCTTGCCGGCGCGGGCGCAGACCTCGGCGATCCCGGCACCCATCAGGCCACAGCCGACGACACCGACCTTGTTGATGGCGTTCACCTGGCTCCTCCTCCACGGTGGTGGTACGCAATATCATAGTTGTGGAACTACGTACCACCAAGTAATTTCGGTGCCGTGGAGCAGCAGCCGGCCCGCTTGGCCAAGGACAGGCTCGTCGCGGCGGCGTTCGAGCTTTTCGAGGAGCGTGGCTTCGAGGGCACGACGGTCGACGACATCGCGCAACGCGCGGGCGTCGGTCGGACGACGTTCTTCCGGATCTACCGGTCCAAGGAGGACGTGATCTTTCCCGAGCACGACGTGCTGCTCGGCCACATCGAAGCCCGGCTCGCGACCGCCGCTCCAGAGACCCGCGGGCTCGCTCTCGCGGAGGCCGCCCGCATCGTGCTGCAGCACTACCTCGCCGAGGGCGAGCTCGCCCTCGCCCGCTACCGCCTGACCAGCACCGTCCCTGTACTCCGCGCCCGCGAGGTGGCCGGCATCCGGCAGTATCAGCGCCTGTTCGCCAGGTTCCTGCGCGACTGGATGGGCAACGAGCCCGACGGCGCCCTGCGTGCCGAGCTGGTGTCCGCGGCCATCGTCACCGCCCACAACCATGTGCTCCGACGCTGGCTCCGAGGCGAGACCACCTCCCCCGGCGAGGAGTGCAACCGTGCGATGGAGGTGGCGCTCGAGCATCTCGAAACACCTGCCGAAGCCGGGACAGCCGTCGTCGTATTCCGCACCTCCGCCGGCGTGGACGCCGTGGTCACCCGGTTGCGTCGGGCACTTGACGAGGAACAGCGGCGCCCCTTGAGCTAGCGAGGGTGTCTGAAAAGGATGCCGGCGGACCTAACTTCGCGGTACTGGTCACGGAAGGGGACGGCCGGACCGCGCCGGGGAACGGTGGCGATCGACCGAAGGGCAGGATGGGCACACGGTCCGGGGCGGACACCGCCCGCCCCGGCCGCTCTGTTCGTTGCCCCGCTCGGTCCGTTACCCTGCTACCCCATCCGAAGCTGGAGATCGTCTTGTCCCACCCCGAGGAAGCGGTGATTCTCATCGTCCCGGCGTCCCGGCGGCTGCCATGACCGGACGCGAACCCTTCCGTGGCGCGGTCCTCGATGCGGTGCTGGAACGGATCACCTATGCCAACGAGGAGACCGGCTACACGGTCGCGCGGGTCGACACCGGGCGCGGCGGCGACCTGGTGACCGTCGTCGGGGCGTTGCTCGGCGCGCAGCCGGGGGAGTCGCTACGGATGCGGGGGCGATGGGGCTCGCACCCGCAGTACGGCCGCCAGTTCCAGGTCGAGGATTACACGACCGTGCTGCCGGCGACCGTCCAGGGCGTGCAGCGCTATCTCGGCTCGGGCCTCATCAAGGGCATCGGTCCGCGCCTGGCCGAACGCATCGTCGAGCATTTCGGGGTCGCGGCGCTGGACGTCATCGAAAAGGAGCCGGAACGGCTCATCGAGGTGCCGAAGCTCGGCCCGAAGCGTACCAGGGCGATCGCCGAGGCGTGGGAGGAACAGAAGGCCATCAAGGAGGTGATGGTCTTTCTTCAGGGGGTGGGTGTGTCCACCTCGCTGGCGGTGCGGATCTACAAACAGTACGGGGACGCGTCGATCGGTGTGGTGCGCAATGAGCCCTACCGGCTGGCCACGGACGTCTGGGGCATCGGGTTCCGCACCGCGGACACCATCGCGAAGGCGGTGGGGATTCCGCATGACAGTCCGCAGCGGATCAAGGCTGGCCTGCTGTTCACGCTGTCCGAGGCCACCGACGGCGGTGGCCACTGCTTTCTGCCCGAACCCCGGCTCATCAGCGACGCCGTGCAGATTCTCCAGGTCGACACCGGCGACGTCATCGAGTGCCTGGGGGAGCTGGTCGCCGAGGACGGGGTCGTCCGGGAGGAGGTTCCGAGCGAGGATCCGGCGACGCCGACGGCCGCGATCTACCTGGTGCCCTTCCACCGGGCCGAGATCTCCGTCGCCGGCCAGTTGCGCCGCCTGCTGAACACCGGCGCGGACCGGTTGGCCGCCTTTGCCTCGGTGGACTGGGACCGGGCGTTGGGCTGGCTGCGGGAGCGGACCGGGGTCGAGCTCGCGCCGGCACAGCGCGATGCGGTGCAGCTTGCCCTGACGTCCAAGGTCGCCGTGCTGACGGGGGGACCGGGCTGCGGCAAGAGTTTCACCGTCCGCTCCATCGTGACGCTCGCGCTGGCCCGGCAGGCGAAGGTGATCCTCGCCGCGCCGACCGGCCGGGCCGCGAAGCGGCTGACCGAGCTGACCGGGCACGAGGCATCGACGGTGCACCGGCTGCTGGAGCTGCGGCCGGGCGGTGACGCCGCCTTCGACCGGGACCGCCCGCTCGACGCCGACCTGATCGTCGTCGACGAGGCGTCGATGGTCGACCTGCTGTTGGCGAACAAGCTTGCCAAGGCGGTTCCGCCCGGCGCGCATTTGCTGCTGGTCGGCGACGTCGACCAGCTGCCGTCGGTCGGTGCCGGCCAGGTGCTGCGCGACCTGCTCGCCGAGGGGACGCCGATCCCGCATGTCCGGCTCACCCAGGTCTTCCGAGCAGCGACCGAGTCCGGGGTGGTGACCAACGCGCACCGCATCAACCGCGGCGACTATCCGCTGGTCCGGGGACTGCCCGACTTCTTCCTGTTCGCCGCCGCGGAGGCGGAGGAGGCGGCGAAGATCACCGCGGAGGTGGTCGCCCGGCGGATCCCGGCGAAGTTCGGGTTCGATCCGCGCCGGGACGTGCAGGTGCTGACCCCGATGCACCGCGGCCCGGCGGGGGCCGGCGCGCTGAACACCCTGCTGCAGGAGGCCCTGACGCCGTCCCGCCCGAACGTGGCCGAGCGGCGCTTTGGCAGCCGGACGTTCCGGGTCGGCGACAAGGTCACGCAGGTGCGCAACAACTACGACAAGGGCGCGAGCGGGGTCTTCAACGGCACTCTCGGCGTGGTCACCGCGCTGGATGTGGAAAACCAGACGCTCACCATCCGGACCGACGAGGACGAGGACATCGACTACGACTTCGGGGAGCTCGACGAGCTGACCCACGCCTACGCGGTGACGATCCACCGCTCCCAGGGCAGTGAGTACCCCGCGGTCGTCATCCCGCTCACCACCAGCGCCTGGATGATGCTGCAACGCAACCTGCTCTACACGGCCGTCACCCGGGCGAAGAAGCTGGTCGTGCTGGTGGGGTCCCGCCGGGCGATCGGCCAGGCGGTGCGGGCCGCCGGTCACGGCCAGCGGCACACCGCGCTTGACCACCGGCTGCGTAGCGGGTGAACGGTAAGCACCGCTATGAACCAGGTCACATCTACCGCTGACGTTAGATGGAGACGCTACCTTCGTGCGGTGACGACTTCCGACACCGCCGCCGGCATCCTGCCGCTCGGGGCCGACGAGGTCCTGGCCCGGCCCGGTCCGGACAACTACAAGTGGATCGCGCTGTCGAACGCGACCATCGGCATCCTGATGGTGACGATCAACAGTTCGATTCTTCTCATCGCCCTTCCGGACATCTTCCGGGGAATCGAGATAGACCCGCTCGCACCGGAGAACACCTCGTACTTCCTCTGGATCCTGATGGGATTCTTGCTGGTCACCTCGGTGCTCGTGGTGAGTCTGGGGCGGGTCGGCGACATGTTCGGCCGGGTGCGGATGTATAACCTCGGCTTCGCGATCTTCACGCTGTTCTCGATCCTGCTCGCCGTCACCTGGATGCATGGCACGGCAGCCGCCTGGTGGATCAGCATCATGCGGGTGCTGCAGGGCGTGGGCGGTGCCTTCCTCTTCGCCAACTCCAGCGCGATCATCACTGACGCCTTCCCGGAGAACGAACGCGGGCTCGCCCTGGGGGTCAACGGCGTCGCGGCGATCGTCGGATCATTTCTGGGGCTGTTGATCGGAGGTTTGCTGGCGCCGGTCGAATGGCATCTGGTCTTTCTTGTCTCGGTGCCGTTCGGCATCTTCGGGACGACCTGGGCCTACCTGAAGCTGCGCGACAACGGGGCGCGCACCCAGGCCCGGATCGAGCTGGGCCGGCAACATCACGTTCGCGGTCGGCCTCATCGCGATCCTGACCGGCATCGTCTACGGGCTGCAGCCCTATGGCGGTCACACGATGGGCTGGACCAAGCCGTTCGTGCTGAGCTGCCTGTTTGGCGGTCTCGCGGTGCTGATCGGCTTCGTCGTCATCGAGCTGCGCTCCGCCGACCCGATGTTCCGCCTGGACCTGTTCCGGAGCCGGACCTTCACCATGGGCAGCATCGCGGCCCTGCTCGGCGCGCTCGCCCGTGGTGGTCTGCAGTTCATATTGATCATCTGGCTGCAGGGGATCTGGTTGCCGCTGCATGGCTACAGCTTCGAGAAGACCCCGCTGTGGGCCGGTATCTACCTGATTCCGGTGACCGTCGGATTCCTGGTGGCGGGGCCGCTGGCCGGCCGGTTCGCCGACCGCTACGGTGCGCGTCCGTTCGCCACCCTGGGGCTGGTGATCACGGCGGTGGCGTTCCTGCTGTTCGACGCCATTCCCATCGACTTCGACTATCCGTGGTTCGCGTTGATCATGTTGCTGATAGGCCTGTCCATGGGCCTGTTCGCGGGGCCGAACACCAGCAGCGTGATGAACACCCTGCCGCCCAACCAGCGCGGTGCCGGTGCCGGCATGCTCAACACGTTCCAGAACTCGGCCAGCGTGCTGTCCATCGGTGTCTTCTTCACCATCATCGCGCTCGGGCTGGCCGCCAGCCTTCCGGACGCCATGTACTCCGGGCTTGTCGGGCAGGGCGTCTCCCCGGCGAAGGCGCACGAGCTGGCGAACCTGCCGCCGATCGGCAGCCTGTTCGCCGCATTCCTCGGGTACAACCCCACCGAGCGACTGCTCGGCCCGGACACCCTGTCGCAGCTCGACCCGGCGAAGGCCGACTTCCTCACCGGGCACACCTTCTTCCCGAACATCATCTCCGGGCCGTTCGGTGACGGTTTGCGCCTCGCCTTCGCCGCCGTCGTCTGCCTGGTCGCCGCGGGCTTCTCCTGGCTGCGCGGGAAGGACCGGCCGCACGTGCGCCGTCCACTGCTCGAAGAGACGGCCGAGGGGCTGGCCGGCGCGGGCGACATCGCGGCGATGGAGGACGGTGCCGGGAGTGCTCTTCCGAGCAGCCCCCTGGTCGCCGAGCGATAGGCCGCGAGACATGCCGAGCGCGGGACAGGCTGAGCGCGAGAAAGGCCCCGACGTCGATGATCAGAGCCGCCGATGGCGTCATGCGGGCCGATGGCGTCATGCGGGACAATCGCCTGGTGCGGGACGGCGACGCAGCCAAGAGCGCGGTCAGGGACGCGGCCAAGGACGCGGCTCGTGACCTGCGCGGGATCGGTCAGGCCGCGCAGGAGCTGGGCGTCTCGGTGCGGGCCCTGCGGTACTACCAGGAGGTGGGGCTGTTCACCCCGTCTGGGCGCACCCTGGGCGGGAACCGGCTGTACGCGGATTCCGACCTCGCCCGGGTGCGGCGCATCCGCGAGCTGCAGACGCTGCTCGGCTTCAACCTGGACGAGATCCGCACGATCCTCGCCTACGAGGATCGTCTCGCCCAGGTCCGGCAGGAGTACCACGCGGCGTCCGACAACGCGGACCGCATCCGGCTGCTGACCGAGGGCACGTCGGCCTACCGGAGGCTCCGTGTCGAGATCGACGAGAAAATCAGCCGGCTGGTGGCCTTCCGTGACGAGATCGACGAACGGATTGAGCGGGCGGACCGGCTGGCCAAGGGGGTCGCCGACAGTTCCCAGTGATCACCCGATCGTCGGTTGGGCCGGCGTGCCGGGTCGGTCCGGGAACCTCGACCGCCAGGAGCGCCACATCGTCGTTCAGTGTCGATCGCGTCCAGTCCCGGACCCGGTCGGCGAGATCGGTCAGCGCCTCGTCGAGTGACGCGTGGGCGAACGCGGCCCCGACCGCGGGTAGTAGGGGGAAGAAGGCACCGGTCGTGGGGGCGCGTGCCTCGGTGATGCCGTCGGTATAGAGCAGCAGGCGATCCCCCGCCCGCAGCGCGGCGTCCGTCACGTTACTCCCGTCCGTGATCAGCCCGAGCGGTGGCAGCCTGGACGAGACGGTGAGCAGATCCGCCTGCCCGGCACGAACGAGAACGGGATCGGGATGTCCCGCGTTCGCCAGCGTCAGACGGCTGCCGTCGACCTGTCCGACGACCGCGGTGACGAAGTCGTCCAGGCCGCTGACATCGGCGACCTCCGCGTCGAGGTTCGCCAGCAGATCGCGCAGGTCGCCCGTGTGTCGACTCATCAGCCGGAAGCAGCTGAGCACCCGGCTCGCGATCCGCACGGCATCGAGCCCCTTGCCCCGTACGTCACCAATGAGCAGGCGGGTTCCCCACGGGCTGTCGACGACCTCGTAC
>NZ_CDWRCM010000041.1:6788-12793 GCF_977927585.1 Frankia sp. CcWB2
GATCCCCACCGATCATGGCCTCCATGGTGGCGCTCTCGTAGCGGACGGCGAACCGCAGCCCGCCGGACGACGACGGGACGGGACTGAGGATCGTCTGCTGCGCCACCTCGGCCACCCGAGTGACGTTCTGCAGCTTCGTCTCGCGTCGGATGTTGTACCGGCTGACCAGGACGGCCATCACTCCGCCGGCCGTGACCCCGACCAACCGGACCACCTGGGCCGTCGGGCCACCGCCGCTCCGGCCGAACAGGTCATTGTGCAGACTCAGCAGGATGCCCGCCAGGATCGCCGCCACCCCGTAGCCGGCGGTCAGCCGGGGGCCGGCGAACGTGGCCGCGAGCATGGGGCTCAGAATCGCGAGTCCGAGCATGTTCCATTCCGGGTTGCTCAGGTGCAGTCCGACCACCAGGGCGAGTATGAGCAACGGGGCGATCGGGGCGAACCAGCGCAGCACCCTCAGCACCGCAGCACCCTCAGCACCCCCGGGAGATCCGCCCGGGGATCTCGCCTTGGCTAGGCCGCATGGTTGTCTGTCTACCCGCGAGCGGTCCGGACCGAACCCGCCGAAGCCCTGCTTCCAGGGGTCCTCACCAGCCAGCGCGGTCGGTTCTCCCGCCGATCAGGTCGGTGCCTCCTCATACACTGGCCCACATGACCACGCCTGGTATCCGTCTTGATCTACCGACGACGTACGCGCCGTCGTCGGTAGAGTCCGGGCTGTACCGGCGCTGGATCGAGCAGGGTGTCTTCACTCCCACCGGCGCGCCCGGGCGTCCGCCATACTGCATCGTCATCCCGCCGCCCAATGTCACCGGTTCGCTGCACATGGGCCACGCCTTCCAGCACACGCTCATGGACGCGCTGACCCGGCGGCGGCGGATGCAGGGCTACGACGTGCTGTGGCTGCCCGGCACGGACCACGCCGGCATCGCGACCCAGAACGTCGTCGAGCGGGCGCTGGCGCGGGAGGGCAGGAGCCGGCACGATCTCGGGCGCGAGGCGTTCGTCGAGCGCGTGTGGGCGTGGAAGGAGTCCTACGGCGGCACCATCGGCGAGCAGATGCGCCGCCTCGGGGCCGGCGTCGACTGGACCCGCGAGCGGTTCACGATGGACGAGGGCCTGTGCCGGGCCGTGCGCACCATGTTCGCCCGCCTGTACCACGACGGGCTCATCTACCGGGCAGAACGGATCATCAACTGGTGCCCCCGTTGCCTGACCGCCCTGTCGGACATCGAGGTCGACGCGTTCGAGGAGGAGGGCGAGCTCGTCTCGATCTCCTACGGCCCGGTGACGGTGGCGACCACCCGGGTGGAGACGATGCTCGGTGACACGGCGGTGGCCGTGCACCCGGGCGACGAGCGGTACGCGCATCTCGTCGGCACCGAGATCGAGCTTCCGCTGACGGGCCGGCGGATCCCGATCATCGCCGACGAGCACGTCGATCCCGCCTTCGGTACCGGCGCGGTGAAGGTCACCCCCGCCCATGATCCGAACGATTTCGAGATCGGCCGGCGGCACGGCCTGCCGAGCCTGACTGTGATGGACGAGCGCGGCATCATCATCGCCCACGGCCCCTTCCAGGGGCTCGACCGGTTCGAGGCGCGCAGCACGATCACCGCGGCACTGCGGGCGGAGGGGCGCATCGTTGCGGAGCGGCGGCCCTACCTCCACGCCGTTCCGCACTGTGACCGGTGCCAGACGGTCGTCGAACCCCGGCTGTCCCTGCAGTGGTTCGTCGCGGTCGCCACGCTGGCCCGCGCCGCCGGGGACATGGTCCGTGACGGTCGGACCACGATCAGCCCGCCGGAGCTCGCCGGGCGGTTCTTCGGCTGGGTCGACGACATGCATGACTGGTGCATCAGCCGCCAGCTGTGGTGGGGCCATCGCATCCCGGTCTGGTACTGCTCGGACGGGCACGTCACCGTGCCGCCCGCTGGGGACGAGATGCTCGATCCCGACCGTTGCGGAACCTGCGGCGCCACCGGCATTCGCCAGGACGTCGACGTGCTCGACACCTGGTTCTCGTCCGGGCTGTGGCCGTTCTCCACGCTGGGCTGGCCGCAGGACACGGCGGATCTGCGCCGTTTCTATCCCACCGCCGTCCTGCTCACCGGATACGACATCATTTTCTTCTGGGTCGCCCGGATGATGATGCTCGCCTCCTACACGATGCCCGACGTGCCCTTCCGGACAGTGGCGCTGACCGGGCTCATCCGGGACGTGCACGGCAAGAAAATGAGCAAGAGCTGGGGAAACGCGATCGACCCGCTGGCGCTCATCGATTCCCACGGCGCGGATGCGCTGCGTTTCACCCTGGCCCGGGGAGCCAATCCCGGGGCCGACGTCCCGCTGTCCGAGGAGGCGGTGGACGCCAGCCGCAACTTCGTCAACAAGCTCTGGAACGCCACCCGTTTCGCGCTGATGAACGGCGCCGACCCGACCGCGGACCCGTTCGCCGGCGGGCCGCTGTCCGCCGCGGACCGGTGGATTCTCTCCCGGCTGCGGGCTGTGGTGGCCGACGTCGACACTTACTACGAACAGTTCGAGTTCGCCAGGGCCTGCGAGACGCTCTTCCATTTCGCCCGGGACGAGCTCTTCGACTGGTACCTCGAACTGGCCAAGATCCCGCTGCGGGCGGGTGGCCCGGCGGCGGACCCGGCCCGGGCCGTGCTGGGCCGCTGCTTCGACGTCCTGCTGCGCTTACTGCATCCGGTCATCCCGTTCGTGACCGAAAAACTGTGGACGGCATTGACCGGGGGGACGACGGTGGTGACCGCGCCTTGGCCGGTCTCGATCGCCGGCCGCGCAGATCCGGCCGCCGAGGCCGAGATCGACCGGCTCCGGCGGGTCGTGACGGGGCTGCGGCAGTTCCGGGCGAACCAGCGGCTGCGCCCCGGCCGGCGGGTGGCCGCGGTCATGGTCGGTCCAGGTGGCCGGGTCGGTCCAGGTGACCGGGTCGGTCCGGGTGGCCCGGCCGGCGCTGGGGGTCTGGCCGGGTGGCGGGAGGAGATCGGGGCGCTGTGCTCCCTCGACCTCACGGTCGCCGACCGACTACCGGGGGACTGGCCCGCCGTCGCCCTGGAATCGGTCAGCGTGGCCCTGGACCTGTCCGGCGCGCTTGACACGGCGGCCGAACGGGCGCGGCTGAGCAAGCTGCTGGCCGAGGCCGGCAGGGAGAAGGAGCAGGTCGCCGCGAAGCTCGCCAACCCGAACTTCACCGGCCGCGCGCCGGTCGCCGTGGTCGAAAAGACCCGCCAGCGGCTGCTCGACGCCGAGACCTCGATTGCGCGCCTCGCCGAGCAGCTCGCGGCGCTGTGAACCCGTTCAGCGGGGTGCCATCCGAATGGCACCGTCGAGGCGGATGGTCTCGCCGTTGAGCATGGGGTTCGCGATGATCTGGGTTGCGAGCAGGCCGTACTCGTCGGGGGAGCCCAGGCGCGAGGGGTGCGGGACCTGCTGGCCGAGGGAGACGCGAGCCGGCTCCGGCAGCGAGGCGAGCAGCGGGGTGTCGAACAGGCCAGGGGCGATGGTCACCACGCGGATCTTCAGACTGGCGAGGTCGCGGGCGATCGGCAGCGTCATGCCGACGATGCCGCCCTTGGACGCCGAGTAGGCGGCCTGCCCGATCTGGCCCTCGAACGCCGCCACGGACGCGGTGTTGATGATGACGCCACGCTCGCCGTCGATCTCCTCGGTCCTGCTGATCCGCTCGGCCGCGAGCCGGATGACGTTGAATGAGCCGATCAGGTTGACCTTGACGACCCGCTCGAAGATGGTCAGCGGGAACGGCCCTTCCTTGCTCAGTGTCTTGGCGGCGTTGCTGATGCCGGCGCAGTTGACGGCGATGCGCAGCGGGCCCAGCTCGGCTGCCACGTCCAGAGCTGCCGTCACGTCCTGCTCGGAGGTGACGTCGCCGGGGCTGAATCGCACCGAGCTGCCGAACTTCTCCGTGACCGCCGCGCCGTTCGAGGACGGGAGGTCGAGGAGGACCACGCTGGCACCAGCGTCGACAAGCCGGGTGGCGGTGGCAAGGCCGAGGCCGGAAGCCCCGCCGGTCACCACGGCGACTGAATCCGTGATCTGCACGTGAGTTCCTCTCCGGGAGGGACGCCGGCCGGAGGCTCGGCCTTGGCTGTGCGGGGTGGAGCTGGGGGAGCGACCTGGCTGACCCCCGACCGCGGCCAGAGGAGGCGGCCATCCGTGCACACCCCGGAAGACGTGCACATCCCGGAAGAGTAGTGCAAGCCACGCGGGCGGACCGCGGTCCCGTGGGCCGGTGGGACTCTACCGGCGGGACCAGGAGAATCAGTAGGTGCAGGTGGGTGCGCCCGGCGAGGGCGCACCCACCTGCGCTCCCGGCGCCGCTGGTCCGGCCGCTGGTGCCGCCGGCGCGGGCGCGGTCCCACTGGCCGTCACACTCGGCGTCACCACCGCGGTGAAGCCGGAGCCCAGGACGAGCTGGACACCGGTGATGCTCGCATCGGCGAGCAGGACCGAGCCGGGCACTGCCGCGGCGACAGTGTTCGCCTTGGCCTCCTGCCCGGGGGCGTAGACCACCCGGGAGGTCTCGTGGGTGAGGACCGAGGCGTTGCCGGCGTTGCGGGCGTGGAAGCCCTTGGCGGTCAGCTGCTCGGTGACCTTGGACGCGAGTCCGGCCCGCGACGAGCCGTTGTAGACGGCGACCCGGACCTGGGAGGGCGCGGCGGCGGCGCCGGGAGCGAGCGCCGGACCGGTCCCCCTGCTCCCGGCGTCGGTGGTAGAACTCGCGCCCTCGACCTTGCCACCCATCGGCGCGACGATGCGCTGCAGGTCGTCCGGCCGGTAGAACTGCACGGAGGCCGGGACTCCGTGCAGGCGGATGTTGCCGTTGTCGTCGAGCGCCCCCTCGGCACGGGTCGGCGCGTGGACGGGCACGGTCTGCATCTGGAGGCCCCCGGTGGCCAGCCCGCGGACTCGGGTCCCGAGGCTGCGCAGGTCGGCGATGCTGGTGTGGTCGTCGAGGGTGAGCGCGCTCGCCGCCGCCGACATCAGCTTCTCGGTCTTGACCGGGTTCGTCAGGGTGTCGCCTGTCATGATCTTGCGGAACATCGCACCGATGAACTGCTGCTGCCGGCGGATGCGGTCGAAGTCGCCGTCCGGCAGGCCGTGGCGTTGACGGACGAAGGCCAGGGCCTGGTCGCCGCCGAGCTGGATCGTCCCCGGCCCGCCGACGAATCCGCTCATCGGGTCGTTGGTGTTCGTGCTCACCCGCCACCGCCCGCGGTCGTCCTGGTAGCGGCTCGGTTCCGTGCCCGACGGCTTGATGCAGACCTGGACACCGCCGATGGCGTCGGTGATTGCCCTGAAGCCCGCCAGGTCCATCGAGAGGTAGTGGTCGACCTGCAGGCCGGTCAGGCTCTGCACCGTCCGCACCAACAGCGACGGGCCGCCCACGGAGATCGCGGCGTTGAACTTATCGTGCCAGGCCTTGTGGTGTTTGCCGGCGTCGTCGGTGTACTCGGGGATCAGCACGTACATGTCACGGGGGAACGAGACCATCGTGGTGGTCCCGTCCTTCGCCAGGTGCGCGAGGATCGTCGTGTCGGAGCGCTGGCCCGGCGCGTTCCCGTACTTACCGTCAGTACCGGCCCGGCTGTCGGTCCCGACCAGCAGGTAGTTCGCGCTCCCCACTCCGCCGGAGTCGCCGCTCGAACCGAGGCCGAGATCGATCCGGTTGACCTTGCCGTCGACATAGAAGTACGCGGCCCAGCCTCCCACCGTGGCCACGAACACGATGCAGGACACGAAGGCCAGGAACACCAGCAACCCGCGACGCCTCGCCGACCGCCCGCCGCGTGCCGACCCGGATCCCGACCGGCCGGACCTCGATCCCCGCGGGTCGAGCCGGGGCGGAAGCACCCGCACGTGGTCGGCGGAGTCGTTCTGCAGGTGCGGTGCGGTCACTTCCCGCCTCTCCTCGAGCGGTCCGGCGAGCAGGGTCCGGCATAGCACGGAAAGTAACACGA
>NZ_CDWRCM010000041.1:12839-15640 GCF_977927585.1 Frankia sp. CcWB2
GGCGGACGACGATCACATAGTCCGGTCGGGTCCCGCCATCGCCGCCTGGATATTTTCGGCGGCCGCGTCGAGCAGGCGGTGTGCCAGCTCCGACAACGCGCGCGCGGCGGCCACCTCGTCCCCGATCTCGGGAACGTCGGGCTCCCCGGGGTGCAGCCGGGCCTGTCCCGTCCCGTGTAGATCGTCGCGGGCGGCTGCCGTGCAGGGCCGCGTCCGCCTGGGTACGGCCGTCCTGCTCCGTCAGGGAGATCTGCACGGTCCAGGTTCTTGTGGTGGTCATCTCGGCCTCCGTCCGACGAGCTCTCCTCGGATGAGTTCTTCCTGGTTGTCACGTGCCCGCGTGCTTCCCGGTGACACGGGGGGCGGGAAGGCGCGGGGCGCCGCGCCGGTTGGCCCAGAGAAGAAACCGGTCCCGGGAGGGGCCGGTTTGAATGCGAGGACGGGAGGCGAGCGGATGACGACTGAGGCACGAGGGCGGGTTCGGCTCGAACAGGGCCGCAAGCGGGTGCGGGCGTATCTGGGCGGCCAGCTGGTCGCGGACACGGCGCGCCCGGCGCTGGTCTGGGAAAATCCCCACCATCCTGTGTACTACCTGCCGAGAGCGGACGTCGGCGCGACCCTGGCGCCTACCGGGCGGGTGGAGCACTCGCCGAGTCGGGGGGAGGCGGTCTACTACGACGTCGTCGTGGCGGGGACGACCGCCCCCGAGGCGGCCTGGTCCTACCCGCAGTCACCGCTGGAGGGGCTGCGCGACCTGGTCCGCTTCGACTGGAACGCGATGGACGGGTGGTTCGAGGAGGACGAGCCGGTCTACGTCCATCCGCGCAGCCCGTACACCCGGGTGGACGCTCTCGCCAGCTCCCGGCACGTGCGGGTCGAGGTTGACGGGGTGACCGTCGCGGACTCGCGCAGACCCGTCATCCTGTTCGAGACGGGCCTGCCGCCCCGCTACTATTTTTCCCTCACCGACGCCCGGCAGGACCTGCTCCGCCCCTCGGACACCCGGACCAGCTGCCCCTACAAGGGGCACGCCGAGTACTACTCGGTCGAGATCGACGGGAAGACGTACCCCGATCTCGTCTGGACCTACCGGACCCCGTTCCCGGAGAGCGCCCGGATCGCCGGGCTGGTCTGCTTCTACGAAGAGCGCGTCGACCTCTTCCTGGACGGGGAGAAGACGGTGACTCCCTGAGCTCCCGCCGGGAACGCAGAGATCCGTCGGCTGGCGGATCTGCGGACGGGTCAGCTGGTCGGCACCGACCAGCGCAGCTGGGTGCCGCCGTCGGGGCCCGGGCCGAGTTCGAAGGTCCCGCCGAGGTCCTGCGCCCGGGCCCGCATGTTCGCCAGCCCGCTGCGGCGGGTGGTGGAGCCGATGCCGACCCCGTCGTCCAGCACGTCGACGGTGACGGCGCCGCTCGCGGCGGTCACGGTCACCTCGACACTGCCCGCCTTGGCATGCCGGGCGGCGTTGGACAGCGCCTCACGCACGACCGCGATCAGATGGTCGCCGAGGGTGGGACCGATCATCGTGTCCACCGGTCCGTCCAGCCGGACCCGCGGGGTGAAGCCGAACGCGCCGGTCATGTCGTCGATGACGCCCAGAATCTGCGCCCGCAGGCCGCTGCCCGTGGCCGGTGCCGCCCGGCCCCGCAGCTCGAAGATGGTGTGGCGGATCTCCCGTACCGTCTCGTCGAGATCCTCCACGTAGGTGTTCATCCGCTCCGCCCGGGTGGGCCGCTCCTCGCTGGCCGCGAGGCCCTGCAGGCCCATCGCCACCGCGAACAGGCGTTGCATCACGTGGTCGTGCAGGTCGCGGGCGATCCGGTCGCGGTCCTCCAGCAGGGACAGCCGGCCGCGTGCGGCTCGGGAGCGGGCGAGTTCCAGCGCGAGCGCGACGTGCGCGGCGAACGCGGCCGCCAGCTCCAGGTCCGCGTCCGTGAACAGGTCACCGCCACGGCGCCGGGCGAGGATCAGCGCCCCGGACGTGACATGTGACGTGATCAGCGGAACGATCATCGTTGGCCCGATGTCGAGGTCGTGGACCTCGGATTCGGCCAGTTCGCGGACGTCGGCGACGACCAGCGGCGCATGGTCGCGTACCGCGTGGCCGGCCAGCGAGCTCTCTATCGGTACCCGCCGGCCCCGCAGCAGGTCCGCGTCCTGCCCGGCGGCGACGTCGAAGGACAGCTCGGTCGCCGTCTCCGACCCGAGAGCCAGCGCCGTCGTGTCCGCGCGGGCGACGTCGCGGGCCCGCTGGACGATCAGTTCCAGCGGGTCGTCGCCGTCGGCGAGCAGATGCCGGGTGATGTCGGCGGACGCCTGCGACCACTGCTGGCGATGTTGGGCCTCCCCGAACAGCCGGGCATTGTCGATCGCCACACCGGCGTTCGCGGCCAGCGCGAGCGCCAGCTCCTCGTCCTCCGCGGTGAACACCCGAC
This sequence comes from Frankia sp. CcWB2, assembly GCF_977927585.1. Taxonomy (NCBI): domain Bacteria; kingdom Bacillati; phylum Actinomycetota; class Actinomycetes; order Frankiales; family Frankiaceae; genus Frankia; species Frankia sp. CcWB2. The sequence goes on from NZ_CDWRCM010000041.1 coordinate 15,278, forward strand.
CGCCGCGTTTCTCGGTGAGGTAGAGATTGCCGAAGACCTCGTTGCGGACCCGGATCGGCACCCCGAGGAAGGCCCGCATCGGTGGATGGCCCGGGGGGAAACCGACCGCCTGGCGGTGGTCGGCGATGTCGTCGAGGCGCACCGGCTGCGGTTCCGCGATGAGCAGGCCCAGCACGCCGTCTCCCCGGGGCAGCCGCCCTATCGTCTCGACGAGTCCCGGGTCCATCCCGACGTGCACGAACTGTTCGAGCCGACCGTCACGGGAGATTACCCCGAGCGCGCCGTAGCGGGCGTCGACCAGCTCGCACGCGGACTCGACGATGCGCCGTAGCACCACGTCGAGACTGAGGTCGGCGGTGATCA
>NZ_CDWRCM010000041.1:15963-16525 GCF_977927585.1 Frankia sp. CcWB2
CCGGTTGGCTCGCAGCAGGCCGTGCAGCCGGCTCTGAGTGGCCAGAACGTCCTGGGCCCGGTCCACCAGTTGGGCGAGAAGCTCGTCGAGCTCGAGTCGAGCGACCGCGGGAAAGATCAGCTCTCCCGGCGGTCCTGGCGGCGGTGCGGTGCCGGCCAGATCGGAGGTCCCTTCGTCCGCGGAGGCGAGGTCCCGTTCGGACTCCATGTTCTCAAGACGATAACCGACCGGGCCTGGGCCGGCATGAGCCGCGGGATGAGGTGATGACCATTCTTCGCCGGCCGCGCACCGGTACGCCACCATGCGGGTATGGATATCGTCAGCGAGGCGGAGTTCGGTCGCCGCGTCGAGACCCATCTCGCCGCAGGCTCCGGTGCGGGCGGTGGAGCCGGTCCTGGGGTAGCCGATCCTGGGGTAGCCGGTCCTGGCCGATGGCGGTCGGCCACGCCGCGGGTCGTGGCGGCGGGGAACTTCGCTACCCCGCTCGTCGCGCTGCGTGTGATCGACGCGGTGGTGAGTGAATACCGCCTCTTCATGATCAACGCTCAGGGCGGCGTGCCGG
>NZ_CDWRCM010000041.1:17081-25140 GCF_977927585.1 Frankia sp. CcWB2
AGCGCGACGGCGTGACGCCGGAGACCGCGTTCGTCGGCCCGGCGATGCGCAACGTGCCCGGCCTCGACTACCTGCCCAACCGGCTCAGCCTCGTACCCCGCCTGCTCGCGACCACCCACCGGCCCGACGTCGTCGTGTTGCACACCAGCGTGCCCGACGGAGGGAAGGTCTCGCTCGGCACCGAAGTCAACATCCTGCCGGCCGCGGTCGAGGCGGCCCGCGCGCACGGGGGACTAGTGGTCGCCCAGCTCAACCCGTCGATGCCCTACACCTTCGGCGACGGTGAACTGAGCATCGACGACGTCGACCTCGCCGTGGAGGTGGAGCAGCCGCTCGCCAGCCCCGCGGTCACGCTCGTCGACGACGTCCGCGGGCAGATCGGCGAGCGGGTCGCCGCGCTCGTCGAGGACGGGGCGACCCTGCAGCTCGGCATCGGCGGTGTCCCGAACGCCACGCTGTCGGCCCTCGTCGACCGGCGGGATCTGCGCGTGTGGACCGAGGCCTTTTCCGATGGCATGCTCGCGCTCGAAGCCTCCGGCGCGCTGGCCGCCGGGACACCGCTGCGGACCTCGTTCCTGTTCGGGTCGGCCGAGCTCTACTCGTGGGCGCACCGCAATCCGCGGTTGCTGCTGGTACGCACCGAGATCGTGAACGACCCGGGGGTCATCGCCCGGCAGCCGCGGATGACCTCGATCAACACCGCGCTGCAGGTGGACCTGTATGCGCAGGCGAACGCGTCCTGGATCCGCAACCGCATCTACTCCGGCTTCGGTGGGCAGTCCGACTTCGTCGTCGGCGCGCTGCACGCGGCCGACGGCAAGGCGATCATCGCCCTGCCGAGCCGGCATGCCCGGTCGGGGGATTCCTGTGTGCTGCCGCGGCTTACCAGCCCGGTCACCAGTTTCCAGCACAGTTACGTCGTCTCCGAGAACGGGACCGCGGCCGTGTGGGGGCGTGGTCAGCACGAACAGACCGCCCGACTCATCGACCACGTCGCCCACCCCGACGCCCGAGCCGGCCTGACGGAGGCGGCCGGGTCGCTGGGACTGCTCGCCGGCCGCGCATCGTCGACCGTCTGATCCGGGACCGTCTGATTCGATGACCGTCTGATTCGGTAAGCTGACCAGAAAGCCGAGGAACGCACGACAAGTCACTGGCGGTCCGCTGCCAGGAGCGGCTTTGCGTCAAAAAGCGCGAGAGTGACCCGGGCATTAAAGGCGCGAACACGGCATCCATGGCGGCCATGGCTGCCGTCGTCAAACAGCATGGCTGGAATAAGCCGCCCCCAACGGTCAGTTCTGTCGTTCCTGTGGCGAGAATCGGCCGAGCCCGGCACCAAGACGCGACACGCAAGTTTTTCAATCGCCGGTGATGCCCAGGCCGGCCGCTAGCCTCGCCATAGCGGAAAGGGAGGGATGGGTCCACAGTCCGCGGGCAACGGGGTCGTTCATCTTCGGGAGAAAAATGTGGGACAGACACGCGACGGGACTATCTCGTTGGCTACGGCTGCGAATACTCTCACGTCGGCGCCTGACGCCGACTCAACCGAATCTCCCGACGTTGGCGACGCAGGACGGGTTCTGATCGTAGTTCAGAACCTGCCGATTCTGATCGACCATCGGACGTGGCAGGAATGCCAGGCGCTTCGCAACCAGGGCTACCAGGTCGCCGTAATATGCCCACGGGGCCCGGGGCAGCGGCGTCACCAGATCGTCGACGGTGTCAGCATCTGGACCTATCGCGGCGCACCCCGGACCCAGGGTGTACTCAGTTACGTTTTCGAGTTCGGCTACTGCTGGGTGCGAACCGCTGTCCTGTCCGTCGCCGTGGCCCGCCGGCACGGATTCGACGTGATCCAGGCGTGTAACCCGCCGGACACGTACTGGGCGCTCGCGCTGTTCTACAAGCCGTTCGGCAAGAAGTTCGTCTTCGACCATCATGATCTCTGTCCGGAACTCTATCGCTCACGGTTCGGCAAGGACGGGGGGCTGTTGCTCCGCGCGCTGCTGCTGCTTGAACGGATGAACCAGCTGGTCGCCGACCACGTGATCGTGACCAACGAATCGTACCGGCGGCTGGCCCTGACTAGGGGGCGGCTGCCATCGGAACGGGTGACCGTCGTCCGAAACGGACCGGACCCCGAACTGATGAAGCCTGCCGCGGAGCGTCCCGAGTTGCGGCGCGGCCGGCAGCACCTTGCCTGTTATCTGGGAATAATGGGCCCGCAGGACGGTGTCGACCGACTCCTCGATGCCATACATCACTATGTCCACGTTCTCGGGCGCACCGACTGCGCCTTCGCCCTGCTGGGATTTGGTGATTGTCTGGACGATCTGCGGAAACAGTCGAGCCGGCTCGGTCTCGACGACTGGGTCGAGTTCACCGGGCGGGCCGACGACCAGATGATCCGGGACTATCTGTCCACCGCTACGGTCGGATTGTCGCCGGACCCGCGGAGCCCGCTGAACGAGGTGTCCACCATGTCCAAGACGCTCGAATACATGGCCTATGCGCTGCCGGTGGTGGCCTATGACCTGACCGAGACCCGGGTGAGCGCCGAGGACGCCGCCGTCTACGTACCCTCCGACACGGTGGCGGACTTCGCCCGGACCCTCGCCGAACTGCTGACGGACCCGGACCGACGCCGGACCCTTGGCGCCCGGGGCCGGGAGCGCATTGTGAACGAATTGTCCTGGCGGTATTCGGAGCCCAGCTACGTCGGGGTCCACGACCGGCTACGTGGTCGCCAGGCCAGCTACCCCAGTATCCCGGTCCCTCGCCAGGGCGGCTTGACCCGCGTGGGCGGCTCGGCAGCGCCGGTTCACACGGCCGGGTCCCGGGAACGAGCGGAACGATGAAGGTCGGTATTCTTGCCGGCGGTCTGGGAAGCCGGTTGGCGGAGGAGACGGTCATCAAACCCAAACCGATGATCGAGATCGGGAATCGGCCGATCATCTGGCACATCATGAAGTACTACGCCCACTTCCAGTTCGCCGATTTTACGATCGCACTGGGGTATAAAGGAGAATATATAAAACGCTGGCTGGTGGACTACGCGGCGCTGACCAGTGATCTCACGGTGTCGCTCCGGAATGGTGATGTGGAACGGCACGGGGGTACCTCGGAGGATTGGCGGGTAAATCTGGTCGACACCGGTCAGAATACCGCCACCGGCGGTCGTATCAGGCGACTCGCGCCCTGGATCGGTGGCACGGGGACGTTCATGTTGACTTGGGGGGACGGCGTAGCGGACATCGATCTCAACACGTTGCTCGACTTCCACCGCTCGCATGGCAGGATCGCCACGCTGACCGCCGTGCGGCCACCCGCCCGGTTCGGGCACCTCGAGCTGGCCGGGGGCCAGATCGTGGAGTTCTCGGAGAAACCACAGGCCGGTGAGGGCTGGATCAACGGTGCCTTCTTCGTCCTAGAACCGCAGGTCTTCGACTACATTGCCGGCGACGACACCCAGTTCGAGAAGGAGCCCCTTGAGCGGCTCGCCAAGGACGGTCAGCTCATGGCATATCGGCATGGCGGCTTCTGGCAGTGTATGGACACGGTACGCGACCGCAAACTCCTGCAGTCGCTGTGGGATGGCGACTGTGCGCCCTGGAAGGTATGGGACTGAGCTCGATGCGTATTCTGGTCACCGGACACGACGGATATATAGGAACCCGTCTCGTCCCGCTCTTCCGGGCCGCCGGGCACGATGTGGTTGGTCTGGACAGCGGACTGTTCTCTGGGTGTACCCTCGGACTCGATCCGGACTTCGTGCCGGCGTTGAAACTTGATATTCGGGACGTCCGGCCGTCCCATCTGGAGGGTTACGACGCGGTGGTCCATCTGGCGGGCATATCCAATGATCCGCTGGGTGATCTGAACCCAGCCGTGACCTATGACATCAACGCCCGGGGGACGTTGCTGGTCGGGCGCGCCGCCAAGGCCGCGGGCGTACCGCGTTTCGTCTTCTCGTCCTCGTGCAGCCTCTATGGCGCGCACGGAGACGCGCCCATCGACGAGTCGGCCGAGTTTCATCCGGTGACCCCCTACGGCGAGTCAAAAGTGATCGCCGAACGGGAGCTCGCCGAGCTTGCCGACGACGATTTCAGCCCGGTCTTCCTGCGCAACGCCACGGCGTACGGCGTCTCACCCCGACTGCGTGGTGACCTCGTGGTGAACAATCTCACCGGCTACGCGGTGACGACCGGCGAGGTTTACCTCAAGAGCGACGGGACGCCGTGGCGGCCGCTGGTACACATCGAGGACATCGCCCGGGCGATGCTCGCCGTGTGCGAGGCGCCCCGCGAGAAGATCCACCTCAAGGCCTACAACGTCGGCCGGTCGGCGGAGAACTATCGGATACGCGACGTGGCCGCGATCGTCGAGGAGGTCGTGCCGGGCGGCCGGGTGGTCTTCGCGGACACGGCCGGGCCGGACAAGCGGAACTACCGGGTGGACTGCGACCGTATCGCCGAGGAGATACCGGGATTCCGGCCGGTGTGGACCGTCCGCAAGGGGGTCGAGGAGCTCTACTTGGCCTACGTCGCCGCCTGGCTGACCAAGGAGGACCTGATCGGCTCCCGCTTCCAGCGGATCCGGCGCATCCAGCAACTCATGGCGGACGGTCTGCTCGACGCCACCCTGCGGTCGGCCGCACCGATGCGGGTGCTATGAGCGTGCTTGGCTGCCACTCCCGCGGCTCGACGTACCTGCCGTACCCGCGGTACCTGCCGTACCCGCGGCGGGGCGGCCGGTTTATCCTTCCCGTTCCGCCACCGAGGGTCGTACCATGACTGACCAGTCCACCGCCTGCCCCGCCTGCGGCGGTTCCCGTCTCACCTCCTTCTATGCAAAGGACGACGTCCCGTCGCACAGTTGTCTGCTGCTGGCCGGCGAGGACGAGGCCCGGGCGTTCCCGAGGGGTAACCTGCGGATCGCCTTCTGCGAGGGCTGCGGCTTCATCATGAACACGGCCTTCGATCCGGCCAAGAATCAGTATTCCGCCCGTTATGAGGAGACGCAGGCATTCTCCACCCGCTTTCAGGAGTTCGCGCGGGACCTTGCCAAGCGATGGACCGACAAGTACGACCTGTACGGGAAGACGGTCCTGGAGATCGGGTGCGGCAAGGGTGAGTTTCTCGTCCACATGGTCGAGCAGGGTGCCGGGGCCGGCATCGGGATCGACCCGGGTGTCCGGCCCGAGCGCATCACCAGCCCGGTTGCCGGCCGGCTGACCTGGATCACGGACCTCTACTCCGAGCGGTATGCGCACCTGACCGCCGACGCCGTCGTGTGCCGGCACACCCTGGAGCACATCGCGCCGGTCGGCGACTTCATGCGAATGATCCGGGCCGCGATCGGTGACCGGACCGATATCCCGGTCCTCTTTGAGCTGCCGGACGTCCTGCGGGTGCTGCAGGAGGCGGCGTTCTGGGATGTGTACTACGAGCACTGCTCCTATTTCAGCGCCGGTTCGCTGGCGAGGTTGTTCCGAGCTACCGGGTTCGAGGTGCTCGACGTCTCCCTCGACTATGACGACCAGTACCTGCTGATCGAGGCGCGGCCGTCCACCGTTCCGGCGGCCGGTGACCCGCTGCCGATCGAGGACGACCTGGCCACCCTGCGCGTCGGGGTACGGCACTTCCAGCGTGAGGTGGCCACGACGCTGAACCGGTGGAGCGAGATGCTGCGGCACGGGCAGCAGCGCGGCGAAAAGGCGGCGATCTGGGGTTCGGGCTCCAAAGGTGTGTCGTTTCTGGCGACCCTCGGCCCGGCCGCCGGCCTGGTCCGCTACGCCGTCGATATCAACCCGCACAAACACGGCATGTTCATGGCGGGCAGCGGCCACCGCATCGTCCCGTCCGAGTGGCTGCGGGAAGACAGGCCGGACCTTCTGATCATCATGAATCCGATCTATCGTGACGAGATCGCGGGGGAATTGACCCGGCTGGGTGTCGACACCGAGCTGAGGGCCGTCTGAGTGAGCAATGTCTGTCTGGTGAACAACGTCTGTCCGGTGACCAATGTCTGTCCGGCGTGCCAGGGCACCGCGCTCGAAGACCTGGTACGTGTTGAGCGTTCGCCGGTGATGACCGGCGTGCTGTGGCCGTCGCGGGAGGCCGCTATGGCCGCGCAGCGCCGTGCTCTGGAGCTGTCGCTGTGTGCCGAGTGCGGCACCGTGGTCAATGTCGCGTTCGAGGCCGGGCTCGTCGAGTACGGCGGCGAGTATGACAACTCGCTGCACTTCTCGCCCGCCTTCCGGGCGTACGCCGAGGCGTTGGCGGACCGTCTGATCGTCCGGCACAACCTGGTGGGGCGGGAGATTGTCGAGATCGGGTCGGGCAAGGGGGACTTCCTGCGCCTGTTGTGCGTCCGGGGACTGTGTGCCGGAACCGGGTACGACCCGACCTACATCGGCCCCGAACGTGCCGACGACGCCGCGGTGACCTTTGTGGTCGACCTGTACGGTCCGCGCTATTCCCATCTCCCGGCAGATCTTGTCGTCTGCCGGCACGTCCTTGAGCACGTGTCCGATCCACTGGGCTTCCTGACCGATATCCGCAATGCGCTGGGCGGCCGGGACGCATCGCTGTATCTCGAGGTGCCCAACGGCGGCTTCGTCCTCGGCGAGGCGGGGGTGTGGGACTTCATCTACCCGCACGTGTCGTACTTCTCGCCGGCCGGACTCCGGCGGGTGGTGAGCGCGGCCGGGTTCACCGTCACCGACGCCGGGACGTCCTACGGTGACCAGTTCCTCTGGATCGAGGCCAGGACGGCGCCGCCGGCCCGTCCGCCCGGTCGGATCGGACCGGCCGCCGGCGAGGACGTGGTGGCGACGGACCGGTTCGTGGTCCAGGCCAGAAAGTTCGGTGACGTCTACCGGGAGGTTGTCGGGCGCTGGTCCGCGCATCTCGCCGACCTGGCGACGGCCGCCGATTCCGCTTGGGACGCGCCGCGTGCGCTGGTCTGGGGGGCGGGGTCCAAGGGGGTGGCATTCCTCAACGTGTCGGACGCCGGTTCCGCCGTGCGGGGAGTCGTCGACCTCAACCCGCGGAAGAGGGGCTTGTTCGTGCCCGGCACCGGGCATCCGGTGTTGGCACCCGAGGACCTGTCGGTGGAGCGGGTGGGGCGCGTTTTTCTCCCGAATCCGCTGTATCTGGACGAGGTGCGCGGCCGGTTGGCGGAACTGGGTGTGCCCGCGGAGGTCGTGCCACTTAGTAGTTGACAAGCTCGTCAGCAGAGGTCCGGCTCCGGCCGGACGGAGGGACGATGGAGAATGGCCATACCTGTCGACAGCGGCACCCAGGGTGAGGCCCGACGCAAGGGGCATGATCGCCAGGCGGGGCCTGGTGTCCCGTCACCCCGCCCGCCCGCCCGGCCGCTCGTGACGGTGGGACTACCCGTCTTCAACGGGGAGAACTTCCTGGCCCGGGCGCTGGAGTCGATCGTCGTGCAGGACTACCCGAACCTTCAGATCGTCGTCGCCGACAACGGCAGTACCGACCGAACCGAGCAGATCTGCCGGGAATTCGTCCGCCGGGATCCGCGGATCGAGTACCACCGGAGTCCGGTGAACCGCGGCGCGGCCTGGAACTACAACCGGATCGTCCACCTCGCCGAGGGAACCTACTTCAAGTGGGCCGCCCACGACGACCTCTGCGCCCCCGCGTTCGTCAGCCGGTGCGTCGCGGCCCTGACCGCCGCGTCGCCCACTGCCGTCCTGGCCTACCCCAAAACGGCGCTCATCGACCTGAACGATACGGTGACCGGTGGCTTCGAGGATGGGATGAACCTGTGTGAGCCGACGCCGCACGAGCGTCTGCGACACTTCCTGTCGACCCGCACCGAATACCATCCGGTATTCGGTGTCATACGGGCAGAAGCGATCCTGAAGACGGATCTTATCGGAAAATACGTCGGTTCCGACGTGGTTCTCCTGGCGCAACTCGCCCTGGGTGGACAGTTTGTCGAGGTGCCCGAACGCCTGTTTCTCAGGCGTTTCCACGAGAACACTTCGATGAATGCCAACCCGGGTGCTGAGGAACGCGCTCTGTGGTTT
>NZ_CDWRCM010000042.1:0-1339 GCF_977927585.1 Frankia sp. CcWB2
GCGCGGTCTCGAAGTCCTGAGCCATTCGGCGTAGGTCCTCCTGCGGTTGGTTCATCCACACGTTCGGATCTTCTACGCCGTCCAGCACCAGCGCCCGGATCCGGGTCGGGAACATGCTGGCGTAGGTGGTGCCCAGCACGGTGCCGTAGGATCCCCCGTAAGAGGTGAGCTTGTCCTCGCCGAGCGCGGCTCGCAGCAGATCGAGATCCCGGGCCGCGGCCTCGGTCGACAGGTACGGCAGTTCAGCGCCGCTGAACCGTACGCAGCCCTGCGCCCACTGACGCCTGTCGTCAACCAGCTCCTTGTACACGTCGTCATCCTCACTCCCAGCGCGGGAGTGGATCGCGAACGGGGAGGCGGCGGCTAGCGGATCATTATCCTGCCCGCTGCTGCAACGGACCGGCGCGCTCCCACCGACACCCCGCTGGTCGAACCCGACGATGTCGAAACGGTCGCGCAACGACGCGCCGAAGAAGCCCAGCCAGTCGCGGATGAACCCGACTCCCGACTGGCCCGGCCCACCGGCCAGCATTACCAGCGAGCCGATCCGCCGGTGTGGCTGGCGGGCCGGAGCACGGATCAACGCCAGGTTGACCGTGCCTGCGGCAGGCCTGGCGTGGTCCAACGGAACGGGCAGAGCCGCGCACTCCAACCCATTCTCACACGATTTCCAGGTTAGCTTTGTCCGGGTGGCCGCAGCGGCGGACGCGGACAAACCCGACCCTGATATTCCGGTCAGCAGCGGCAGGCTCACCGCAAGCACGGCAGCAAGGAATGGGCGTGGGATACGGGCTGATCGGGACTGGCGCATCTGGCCTCCACTCTCCGGTTCGGTCGAGTGCGTGGCGCTTGCGTCCACCTGCCAGCATGAGCATGAATATAGGCCTCGTTACTCTCCTCGGCAGTGCTGGACTGCTCCGACTGCCCAGCCACATACAGGCGGAACGCGTATCGCATCATCATCAGGGCGAACCTTCCGGCCACGCGGAACTGGACGGTGCTCTGCCCGGCCACCACCATAGTCCGCGCCGTGATTTCCCGAGACGTCCATCCAGGAACTCGCCCTCACCCGGCCGGGTGGCGTCAGCGAGCTTTGCCGCAGGACATGTCGCGCAGCCCGTATCCGAGGTAGGTGAGCGAGCGTCTGCCGAACCCTCCCGGCTCCCCTTTCCGTCTTCTTGCCGTGACGGCGGCAGCCACGACCCGCCCGCAGGCGCCAAGACGGGTGTTGGCTGCGGTGGAGCCGCCGGGCCGGACCAGCTCACGGGCTGAGATCCAACAGACGCACCGGCTGGCCCGCCCACCGATCCGGCACCGCCGTCGCGATCATCGCACCCTC
>NZ_CDWRCM010000042.1:1612-14687 GCF_977927585.1 Frankia sp. CcWB2
GGGACGCTCCGAGGTGGGCTCGGCCGCGTACAGGACGTGCGCCGGCGCCCAGCAGGTACCGCGGGCCACCGCGAGCGCGGCCGCCAGGTCCAACTCCACGATGGTCACCGCAGGCAGCGCGGCGATGTGCTCGGCGGTTCCCGGCCGGGCCCGGTCCGCCTCCACCAGCGCACACGCCGGGGCATACAGAAAATGACCCGGCACGGTGTGAGCGCGCTGGATCAACCGGGACGCCAGCACGTTGCCGTAGCCGGCCGAGACCATCGCCGTCTCGTCCAGCACCACATGCAGCGCGTCGCTCACCGCCCCAACGCCCGCCCCAGCCGACGGTTCAGCTCGGCATCGGCCTGCGCGGCTTCCTCCTCCGTCGGGTCGTAGCCGCTCCACTCCCGCAGCACCGCCCGAGCCCGCTCGGCGCGCTCCGCACGTTCCGCCGGCGTCAGCAGCGTGCTCGCCAATCGCGACAGATACGCCCGCAACGACAACCCCTCCGCCGCCGCCACCTCCGCCAACCGATCCCGCGCCTCCGCCGGAATCCGCACATTCGCATCCGCCATGGACAGCCTCCTTTCGCCCACCCAGCAGGATACGGGTACGTTCGCGTACCCGTATCGGATCCCGGCTACCTGGTAGCGGCGGCCAGCCAGATCAGGGTCGCAGAACTGCCGTAAGTAGTCGGAAGTTGGGTGTGGGCATGCTGCCGGGCGGCGTCACCGTGGGTGGCGTAGAGCGCGCCGATCCGCTCGCGCCACTGGCGGGCCCAGATCCCGAGCTGGGCGGGGTTGCCGTCCCCGGCCCGCAGGAAGTAGCGGCGGACGTGGACCCAGCGGAACAGGTTGACGATCCCGTCCGCCTTGCGGCCGGCGGAGGCGTAGACGGTGTAGAAGTCCGAGGAGATCACCAGCCGGCGCGGGCCGCCGGCGCCGTCGAGCTGGCCGGTGGTCTCGCTGATCCCGACATGGCCGGCGAGCACCGCCGCCGACCGGGTCGGGTCCATCACGAAGCACACCGAGTCCGGGCCGAGGAAGACCCACAGCCACCAGCGCGCCGAGGTGTCCTGGCCGTCGGGGGTGAACACCCGCCAGGTCATCTCGTCTCGTCGGCGTGCAGGTGCCACGACCCGCGCGACCGTTCGACGATCTTCTCGGCGAGCGGGGTGAGCAGGCCGCCGACCTGGGCGCACACCCCCGTCAGCGTCGCCGGCGAGATCCGGGCGCCCTGGCGGGCCAGGCCGGTGACCAGCGAGTTCTGCGACCGGCCCGCGACATATCGCTCCACGAGCAGCATCGCGAGGAACCGGTTCGTGAACAGCTCTTTGCCGATCGCCTTCGACGGGCCGGGCGCGGTCACCGTCACCGGCCTGCCGTAGCCCCCGTAGCCCCCGTAGCCGTCACGCACCGCAGCAAACCATCCCGACAAGCCGGAGATCACCCAACACGGCCAGCGAACCACACACAGCCAACACTGATGAGACCCCGGCACCGATCAACCACAAGACTTCCGACTACTTACGAACTGCCAGCCCGGCCAGCATTTTCGCTTGCGGATATGCAAGCGAGACGCTTGCTGCGCTGGTTTAGGACGCTCCCTCCCGCGACGAAGGAACGATTCATGCGGGAGCAGTACGTGTTCTGGGGTATGTACCGCCACTGCATTCCGATCGAGAACGCCGTCAAGCTGTGGGAGTTCATCGAGACCGGGCAGCTCGACCTTCGCACTGGCGTGCTGGACGTAAGCCGATCAGGCTACGGCTTCGCGGTCACGCGTGCCCTGCCGGGGGCCGGAGCCGGATCGACCATTTCGACCACATCGTCGATGCGACCGGAACCGGATTTGACGTCGCCAAGGCGCATTCGCCCCTGCTTCGGGACCTGCTCCGATCGGGCAGCGCGGCGGCACACCCGCCGGGCTGCTGGATCGAACTCCCGGCCGCGCCAGGGCGGTGGAACCCACCGTCAGGTAGCGGAGAAGCCTCCGTCCACGAACAGCGTCTGGCCGGTCAGGTAGACGGCGGCGGGGCCGGCCAAGAACACAGCGGCGCCCACCAGGTCCGACAACTCGCCGTTTCGCCCCAGCATTGTTCGATTGGCCATTGCCGTCGCCCGCTCCGGATCGTTGAAGACGGTCTTGGTAAGCGGTGTCCGGACGAATCCCGGAGCGATCGCGTTGCAGCACACACCGCGTTTCGACCAAGCCTCGGCCTGAGACCTAGTCAGTGCCGCGACACCGGCTTTGGACACCCCGTACGCGCCGCTGTTGCCGAACGCGCGGATCGACTGCTGCGACGCCAGATTAATGATCCTTCCCCAGCCGCGCTCCGCCATTCCTGGGCCGTACCGACGGCCCAGGAGGAAGGGCGCGTCGAGATTCACCGCCATCGTCAGGTCCCACTCCTCGTCGGTCAGACCGCCGAAGGGCGGTCTGATGTTCACGCCTGCCGAGGTGACGAGGATGTCGGGCTCCCCGAACGGTTCGGCCGCCTGATCGGCCGCCTTGCTCAGCTCGGCGCGATCGGCCAGATCGCACCGGATGCCTGCGGCGGCGCCGCCAGCATCGCGGAGTTCCTCCACTACGGACTCCACGGCGTCGGCACGGCGGCCGAGCGCGACCACCCGCGCGCCGGCACGGCCAAGCGCGAGGGCAATGCCGCGGCCGATACCGGAGGTCGCTCCGGTCACCACCGCGGTGCGCTCCCGCAGCGAGAAGAGCTCGACCAGGAAATCCGCCACCAGTGCTCCCTTCACGCAGCTCCGCGCTCGAGCGCAGAGGCCGTGCCGCGACGCAGATAAGCTATCGGAGCCGACCGGGACGACACGCGGCGCGCGCACGTACCGACCCGCACGGACGCCTGGGCCACAGCGCTCCGGTCCAGGCGCGGGCGGGCATTTTCAGCACGGATAGTCCGGTTCCTCGCGGCGCAACGTCCGCTCGATGTAGTAGTCGAAGTAACGCCGCGCGACGACGGGAAGTTCCGAGAACCAAGGAGGTCGCCGTTACCTCGGACCAGTGCCAGCCGCAGGGGTTCACCAGGAAGAGTTTGTCCTCGACTTCACTGTCCTCAGCCGTGACGGCCATCGAGAAGTGATTGTCCACTCCTTCCTGTAGTCCCCCGGGCCACCCGGCCGCCAAGGCGGACCACAGCAACCGCAGAACCTCGGCCGGGGACCCCGCCGTAGGTAGTCCCAGTGCCGCCGCGAGTTCGACCAGCCCGTTGGTCGCCAGCGTGGGGTTCTCCGCGTTGAGCCACCACACGATCTGGTATCCGGCGGCGCGTCTGTGAGCGTACTCGACTGCGAGCTGGGTCTTGCCCACACCTCCCATTCCTCGCAGCGGCACAACAGCGATTGCCTCCGCGTCGGGTTGACGCAGGCGGCCGTCCAACGCCCGGAGAAGGTCGTCGCGGCCGGTGAAGAACGGGTTTCGGGCCGGGACGTTCCAGATCCGCGGCAGCCGCCGGGGGAACTCCGCTCGGCCCGGAAAGGTGACCGGTGAACCGGACCCAGGTAAGCCCGCCGACGCTCCGTCGAGAAGCCGGCGGCGAGCGTCGTCCTCTTCCAACCCGAGCAGCTCGATCCGGGTCGGCGGCGCGTACAGCTCAGGGATCGAGCAGTCAGCCACGACCACCGGAACGACGCGGCCCGGATGGTCGCTCGCGAACGCCGCGGTGTGCTCGGCTTGGGAAAGGCGCTGGGCGAAGTAGGCGTCGGTGTAGACGGCCACTACCCGCTCAGCCAGCGGTGACGAGAAAAGCATGCCGGTCGGGTCCAGTACGGCCCGGCGCCGCCACTGGCGGGACGGATATGGCTGCCGACCCAACCTATCCCGCGGCCTGGCTCATGGTACCTCGATGCCCTCGCTGCGGAGGAGCTCGGCGGCCTCGTCGGGGCTGCCCGCCTGCCGACGCCCGGCGGTGGGCCGAGGCCGAACTCCTCACGACGACCTCGGACCACTGCGGGTCGTCCGTGCGGGTGGCTCCCGACCCTGCCTGGCGACACGCCGGTCGTCGGCCGACTTTCCGGCGACTTTCCGGGGCCCTGACCTGGCGGTGCACTCCGGAAGTCGACACAGCAACAACGGATATCCTCGACGTAGCCCGTTCAGACTAGTTTGATCTGACTATCCAGATGGTCGCCAGACCTACCGGCAATCATGATCATCTGGATCCTCGCGCCGAGGGTGGGCGACGCGCGGGGCGCTCTGGCCGGGGGTCGGCGTGTAGGGCACCCGGGGCTGGACGGCGTAGGTCAGCGCCGCTGTGAGCGCCGGAAGCCAGCCGAGATAGTACGCGCTCACGGCCACCAGCGCCATGGCCGGGAGCGGGGCCAGCAACATGCTCGTACGGGTTGGGGGCATGACGTACGTCCTTTGTTATCGGGTGTATGGCTAGTTAATTTTGGGGATGTTTTATCGTCTGCCCTGATCCCCCGACAAGTGCCGTAACTTCGCATGTCAATAGAGACATTCGGGAGTACACAGCAATGTGCGTCGCAACCCCGCACCACCACCGGCGACGGTCTTTCTCCAGATGGTGTCGCAACCGTCCACCGGTACTGTCGCTACCCGGTGGAGGTAGCGACAGTGAGCGCTGGATCGCCTGCCCACCAGGGAAAATAGGGCCGCGGTGACCGGGAACCCGAAGGATCAGGGCGGTCGCTGGCCTGCCATCGACAACGGAGTCTCCCGCGACCACCGGTGTCTTCTGCTGTTCTTCCACCTCCTGCACGCCCTCTACCAGGTGCCGTGGAAGTCCTGCTGTTCGCTGCCGGTGGGCGACCCCGGTCACGACGCCGAGAAAAAGAAGATCGAGCGGCGGTTCACAGGGAAAACGAAACTCGACTGGGACCAGATCGTCTGCTATCTGAACAAGCTTCCGGAGCCCGACCGGGAATCCGCGACGCTTACGGCTTTCTGCCTGTTCAAGCGGTGGTGCGAAGGGTCACGGGCCGGGCGGACCACGCTGGCGAAGGAGGAGGCGAGCCGCGCGTTGGAGGCCGCCGAGGCCGCGACCGCGGACCGGGACTGGCCCGCGGTCGCCTGGCTGTTGGCGATCCCCGTCGCCGGCATGCCGGTGACCACCACCTCGCCGATCGCGATGGTGCCGGCAGCCGCGGCCGACCCGCTGGTTGCGACAGCCGAGGTTTCGGTGGCCCCCACACGGGCCACACGAGCGGCCCACGTTCCCCGAGCGGACCTGGAGGAGGTGGAACGCCAGCTCGCCGCCGCCCTGGAGCGGGCCCGACAGGACGGCGAGCGGGCCGAGGCTGCGGACCAGCGGCTGGAGGAAGCCGACCGGGTACGCGGCGACCTACGCGCCCGCCTGATCGAGCTCGGCGCCCGGTGTCAGCAGGCCGAAGAGGACCGCGACGCCACGCTGGCCACCGCCGCCGCCGCGCTCGCCAGCGCCGACGCAGCCGACGCCGACGCGACCGAGGCTCGCGCTCTCGCCGCGGCGGCCAAGCCGAGGAGCGTGAACGGGAGGCCGAGGCTCGCTGGGTCGAGACGGCAACGCTCTTCACGGTTACCGAGGATCGGGCGGTCGAAGCCGAGCGGCTGGTCGAGCATCTGCGCCGGCGGGAAGCCCACCTCACCGCCCGCGTCGCCCTCCTCGAGGAACAGGCCGCCGCTCCCCCCTCAACCCCCGGCCCGTCCCCGGCACCGGCCACGCCCTCCCCTGACGCGGAGACACCCGTCAGTGGGGCATCAGCCTGGCGTCGGCGGCCGTGGTTGTCCCGGCGGCCGGAGACCGTCATCCGCCGGGGCACCAATGAGGACTACCGCGCGTACGTCCACGAACAGGCAAGCCTGACCGCGCGGCTGGAAGAGACCGACCGGCTGCGCCGCGATCTGGTCGACACCGTCGCCTACGAGTTCCGTGCCCCGCTTGCGGGTATCCGCGCTGTCCTGACCGATGCCCGCAGCGGAGAGGCGGAGGGCGGCACGCTGGCCGGCCGGCTCGACACAGCGATCGACAGCACCCGCCAGCTCGAGCGCCTCCTTGAGAGCATGGTCACCGCGACGACCGCCGCGCACACCGACATCAACGCCAGCGATCTCACCGCGGCTCTCGCCGATGTCCAGACCGTGCTGCACACCACCCACACCGGCTGCCTGGTCGTCGTGGACGCCCCCGCATACCTACCTGTCCGGATGGACGGTGCCACTCTGCGCCGGCTTCTGGGTGACCTCGTCGACACCGTCCTGCGTTCCACACCAGCCGGGGCCCCGGTTCATATCGGCGCCGGCCAGGTCGGCACCGACCTGATCATTCTCCGGATCCGTACACCCACCCGCGTCCTTCCCGACGACACCGAGGCTAGCGCGCTGGCAGCCCCCTCCGAGCGGGAATCCGCTACGTCATCGAGCAGGTCGTCTCCGCCCACGGCGGCCGGCTGCGTACCGACACCCTCTACAACGATGGCGTCTTCGACATCCTCGAGATCGAGCTTCCCGCCGCCGGCATCCCTGCGGTCCCACCGCTCGGCGCGACCGCAGCCCTTCACCGTCCTCGCGATCCGGCCGCGGCCCCCGCGACCGCGACGCCAGCCCGAACGTGAGAGCACGGATCGTTGTCGGGTATTTTCGGCGCCGTGCTGATCGGCTACGCGCGGGTTTCGACCGCGGACCAGAACCCCGATCACCAGGTCGACGCGCTGCTGCGTGCCGGCGACACCCTCAAGGTCACCCGTCTGGACCGGCTCGGCCGCTCCCCGCTGCACCTGGTCACCCTCGGCGCCGAGCTCACCTGGCTTCATGCTCACATCTTCTAGCCGTTTCTAGCCGTTCTCGTGGTGCTCTCCGTCGGCGAGTTCCTGGCGGAGGACGTCGCGGTGGTGCGGTGGGAGGTGGCGGGCGAAGCAGCGCAACACGGCGCCGGGATCGTCGCCGCGGCCCAGGAAGTTCATCATCTGTTCCGCCGCGTGGTCCTCGGCGCGCTGCAGCGGACGGTAGGCGAATCCCCGGCCGTGCGGCGCGCGTTCGGCGAGTCCCTTGGCCACCAGCCGCAGCAGGGTGGTGGCGACCGTGCTCTGCGCGAGCCCCCGACCCAGCCGGCGCTGAACCTGGAAGGGCATCAGCGGTTCGGCTGCGGCCCAGAGCAGGGCCAGGACCTCGCGTTCCAACTCGCCGGCCGCACGCCTCTGCGGGACCGGCCTGACTGGTGCAGACATGGCGACTACGGACATGGTGACTCCGCGGGTTACTGATCAGTCCCGAGACGTCGAGGTGGCCGTACCGTGGCCGTACCGATTCGGGCGGCCGGGCACACCGGCCCGTTTGTTTCGTGGGGAGCCGGACGATCTGCCACGTCACCGGACGCACGTGGACATGGAATGGGGATGCCGAGGATGGCCACCGGGTGCCACGCGGGTGCCAGGCGCGGGCGGCGGATCGAGGGACGACACGATCCGGCCCGCGACGCGGGCAAGGGGGTTGGTGGATCTGTGGGATACCGGGGCCAGCCGTCGGACCGCTCAGAGCATCCCATGGACCGGCGGGCCCCGACGGATGACGATGTAATGCAGCAGGACCGGCCGACGGATCCGTCGCCGCGCCGGCAGGCGTGTGACCGGGTCGGGAACGAGGAGTAGGACGCGGCCGTCACGGCGCCGCAGGCGCCCGGCGGCGCGTCGTACGGCGGCCGCGGCGCCCTGCGCGGCCCGCCAGAGCAGGTTTTCGCCGAGGGAGAGCCAGCAGGCGAGCCCGAATGCGGCGAGCAGATGCGCCACGAGCATGCCCGGCCCCCGGGCAACAGGTCCAGCCCCACGCCGGCGTGGGGCTGGAGGCCTGGCCACCTGGCCGGTGCCCCCCGCGAGGGTGGGCGCGAGGCCGGGGGAATGCGCGAGGCCGGGGGAATGCGCGAGGCCGGAAGGGTGGGATCCGGCGGGGACGGTGACGGTGAACGCCACGTGCAGACCGGCCTGGACGGCCAGCACCAGTCCGGTGAGGCGCCTGCGTGACATCCGTCGGGCGGACACCCCCCAGCAGACCCGGGCGGCGAGTACCAGCCCGATGACCGCCATCAACAGTGACGGGGTCATCGCGCAGGCGGCCGTGTGGGCGGTGACGGCCAGGCCGACGGCCACGGCGGCCACCAGGACGGACCGGACACCTCGCCCGACCGTCGTCGCGGCCCAGATCACAGACCCGCGCCTCACATTTCGCATCTTAGAAGATCCATCTGTGGGGTAGAGCGTTGCGTCGGCCTTGGCGGGGGTCAACGGCTCCGCGGGACGAACAGGTGCGCCGCGCCCGCGTCCGTTGAACGTCTTGGCAACGGCGATTGCCAGGATTTCAGCGCAAGGGCGGGTGCTTCGATGGCATACCAGCTTGCGAGGGCGGCGAGGGAGGTGACGGCGAGGGAAGCCGCGATGTGCACGACGACGGCACCCGTACCGATACCCGCATCGGCCCCGGCTTCGAGCAGGAGCAGTTGCAGCGGCCAGGCGTAGACGTAGATGCCGTAGGACAGATCGCGACGCGCCCCCACCCGCGACAGCCCCCGTCCGGTTCCGGCGTACAGCAGCAGGTAGGCCAGCGGGGCCAGGGCGAGGGGCCGGTAGGCGTGGGGGATGAGCAGGCCCGCGGCGAGCAGGCCCGCGGCGGCGATGAGTAGGGCCCGGCTGCGCGGGATGCGGTCGGCGTAGAGGAACATCGCCGCCCCGATGAGGAAGACGGCCGTGTACTTCAGGATGTGGGAGTCGGTGAGCCGGTTGGCGCCGAGGACCACCCCGCCGTCGGCGAGCAGCCACCCGCCGACGGCGAGGGTGAGGACGAGCCCGCGGCGGCGGCGCAGGATCCCCACCGCGCCGAAAACGCCGACCATCAGGTAGCACAGCGATTCGAAGAACAGGGTGTGCAGGGGGCCGTCCACGGCCTGCCCGGCGCGTCCTATGGATGTACCAGGCTTGCTCGGTCTCACATGGCGACCACAATCCGTATTGAAAATGGTTTGTCTAGATTCGTCAACACTGTTGATTATCTTGAAAAAACCAAGCGCGAACAGGTGACCCAGCAGCTCGTGGCCCGGTCGCGGCACGGCGGCGCGCCGGCAGGGGTTCGCCCCGGTGCACGACCGCGGACCGGTCCCGGTCGACTGACTATCGCGAATGATTCCTCTGAGCCAGGACGGCGCCGGCCTCACCGCGCAGTCGATCCGCCCGCCGGCGAAGCTCGTCCGCCCGGGTGTCGAGAGCACGCCGCGCGGCGAGCAGTTCCCTTTCCGGCACGGCATCGTCCCCCAGCAGGCCCCGCTCCCTCGGTCGGGACCCGTTCGAGGGTCGGGGCCCGTTCGAGCCCACCCGCCCGGCGACCGGCCGCATCCGATCGTCGAACCGGTGCCGTTCGTCCACGAGGCTCGCCAGCTCCGCGCCAATGCGGTCGAGGTCCCGGCGCAGCCGGCGGCGCGCGCGGCGCAACGCCGGCCCCGGGACGCCGGCCCGCCGGCTGCGGCGCAGGTCGGCGCGCAGCCGCTCCAGGTCATGGTGCACCTGTTCCTCCAGCCGGGACAGCCGCCCCTGGGCCTGCCTCGCCACCAGCCGCGACATCTGCCCGGTGATCAGCGGAGACGTCGCCAACGTGCGGACACCCGTGACCATCACGGCCAGTCCGAGCACCTCACCGACCAACGCGAGGGGCGCCAGCCGCAGGTCGCCGCCCAGCAGGGCCACCCCGATCACCACCCCGGCCAGCGGCTCGCTGCTCACCGCGGCGGGCAGCGACGCCGGCAGCGGCGCCATCTCGTAGGCGCTCTGCAGCAGCAACGCACCGACGATCGCCGTGGCCACGACCGACCAGGGCTGCCAGGACACCAGGACCGCATCGATCCCGCGGGTGGTCAGCAGGTGACCGATGCTGCTGGTCAGGGCGGCCTGTATCGCGGACAGCAGGCCCACGGCCGTGGCCAGCATCGGGGCCCCGCCGGGCAGCGGTGAGCCGCCGCGTCCCCCACACCGCACCGCATACCAGCCCGCCGGCCACCGCGCCGGTGAGGACCCAGCCGAACGTCGAGACGGCCCCCGGATCGCCCGGGTGCGGATCTCCGGCGATCAGGAAGAGCACGAGGCCACCGGCCGTCGCCGCGGCCGCCGCCCAGTCGCGGCGCAGCACCGCCCGCTGCGCCAGCAGGGCGGCGAGCGGCAGGGCGAACAGTAGCTGGCAGATCTGCAGGGATTCGACGAGGGCCACCGCGCCCCGGCTCAGCGCCGCCGCGGCCAGCACACTGCCGACCACCGCGACGGCGACCCCGACATCCCACCACGGTCGCCGCACCAACCACAGCAGCAGCCGCAGCCGCAGGACGTCATCGGGCGGCGCCCGGAAGGCAACCCGCTGCTGGATCACCGCGGCCACCGCGAAACACACCGCGGAACCGAGGCCGAGCAGATAGGTCGCCACTCCTCCTCTCCTCCTCGATCCCGCGACGTACCTTCCCGGGGAAGGCCAAGGCCTCACACGGCCGGCCCGGTGCGGTCCGGCAGCTCAGATCCCGCTCATCATGCCTGCCGGATCCAAGATCAGGGAAATGACCCCGGCCGGGACCACACCTTCGTCCGCCGCCGGGTAGCACGCCCGGGCTCGGAGGATCCGCGCGGGCGGGGAGGTCACTCACGGCCGACGGCACGGGTCTGCTTGTGGAGCTGGTAGATCCAGGGCGGGATCGTCGCCCAGAACACAATGACGTTACCGATGATCACCCCTTTGGCTCCGCCGAGGAGGAGGCCCGTGACCGGGCCGGCGAGCAGGAAGGGCGTGAAGAAAAGATTGATCCAGAAGGTGAGCCTGGTCCGGCCGAAGGCGTAGAGCACGGCGACCGGTCCCACCGACAGCGCCGGCCCGGCCTGCGCGATCATCGCGAGGAGAAGGAGTTCACGGGTCTGGCTCCAGGTGTCGCCGAGCAGGGCCGCCCCGGAATCGTCGGGGAGGATCAGGAAGATGAGGGTCCACAGCACGCTGGAGGCAACCACCAGCGCGGACACGGCGTAGGCGGCGCGGATGATCCGACGGGCCGGGGCGCCCCTGCGGCGGGCGAACTCGGGGATCGCGAGGCTCATCAACGCGACGGCCAGGTTCGTCGTGGGGGCGAGCAGGGTCTGCAGACCGCGCAGAGCACCGACGAGCGATGGCGAGCCGATCCCGGCGATGATCAGAATCGACGTCTGCTGCGCCCCCTGGACCGTCACGAACTCGGCGGTCATGAAGCCGGTCGTCTCGCGGTGACCAGCGAACCAGGCGAGCGCCCGCCGCGGGGCGGGCCAGACCCGATGCTGCCCGATGCCGACCACCGCGGCCAGCGCCGCGGCGGCACCCCAGACGAGGACCATCACCGGCGCGCCGCCGGCCGCGGCCCGCCCGCCGATGGCCGCCTCCGGCCCGCCAATGGCCAGCAGGACGATGCCCACGCCCATCCCGGCCGCCCAGACGAGATCGTTGACGACGGCGCGGAGGGGGCGTCCCTGGGCAAACGACGTGTAGCGCCAGGCGTCCTGCACCAGCAGGGCCGGCATGACCACACCCATCGCGATCAGGTTCGTCCCGACCACGCCCTCGAGGACGCTACCGACCGCCATCAGGCCGGCGCCCACGACGGCACCGAGTACCAGGGCCAGGCCGGACGCGGCGCGAGCGGCGGCGCGGAACGCGGCCGGGGCGGCGGCGTAGCTGATCCCCAGGGGCGCCGTGGCAGCCGCGCGCGACAGGCCGACGACGATCGCGAAGATCGTGTAGGCAATCGCGAACGCACCGAACTCGGTCGGGTCGACCCGGCGGGCGATGATGAAGTTGATCGCCGCGTTGGTGCCACTCGACACGACCTGGTCGACGATCGTCCACAGCGCGTTGGTCCGGCCGCGGGACCGGGACGGGTACGGATCGGCCGCCGGTAGATCCGCTGCCGCTGGATCCGCCACCCCTGGACCCGCCGCGATCTGCTCACGCGTGTCACCGTTGGTCAGACCGTCGGTGACGGCGGGGCCGTCACGATACGCCCACCGCGGTCCGCCCACGCCGATGACCCTATCGTGACGTAAAAGTCATCTTGGAATCCCCCGCCTCAGGCGGAGAGCCATCAAAGGCCGTCGGCGAGCTCGCGGATCTGCTCGATGAGACGCACCCGCTCCAGGTGTGTCGGCGCCACCGGATTGACCGCGAGCGTCGTGACCCCGGACTCCGCGAACACGGCGAGCCGCTCGGCCACCCAGCCGCGCGGCCCGATCAGGGAGAGCCTCTCCAGCAGGCCGGCCGGCACCGCGGCGGCGGCTTCCCCCTTACGGCCCGCGAGGTAGAGGTCCTGGACGAGCTTCGCCTCCGCGGCGTAGCCGTAGCGGTGGGCCAGGTCGTTGTAGAAGTTGCGGCCCCGCGCGCCCATGCCCCCCAGGTACAGCGCGACCTGCGGCCGGTCGGTGTCGCGCAGCGCGGTGACGTCGTCGCCGACGGCCAGGGAGGCCCCGGCCCAGACGTCCAGGGTGCCGAGCGCCGGGTCCCGCCTGGCCGTACCGGCCCGCACCGCCTCGCCCCACACCTCGTCCGCGCTGTCCGGCAGGTAGAAGGCGGGCATCCAACCCTCGGCGAGCTCGGCGGCGAGCTCGACGTTTTTCGGGCCGAGCGCGGCCAGCACGATCGGGATCCGGTCCCGCACCGGCCGGTTAATGATCTTCAAAGGCTTGCCGAGACCGGTCCCCCGCCCCGCGGCGAGCGGGATGTCGTAGTGACGGCCGTGGTACTCGAGGACCTCCCGGCGCCAGACCTTCCGGCAGATCTCGATGGTCTCGCGGGTCCGGCCCAGCGGGGCATCGTAGGGGACACCGTGGAAACCCTCGATGACCTGCGGCCCCGACGCGCCGATCCCGAGGGTGAACCGCCCGCGCGAGACGAAGTCGAGGCCCGCGGCGGTCATCGCGATGAGGCTCGGGGTGCGCGTGTAGAGCTGCATGATCCCCGAGGCGATCTCGACGCGCGAGGTCCGGGCGGCGAGGAACCCCAGCTGGCTGACCGCGTCGAAGCTGTAGGCCTCGGCGACCTGGATGACCTGGAGCCCGGCCTTCTCGTAGTCGGCGAGCCCCGAGACGGTCTCCTCGAAACC
>NZ_CDWRCM010000042.1:14947-20484 GCF_977927585.1 Frankia sp. CcWB2
CCGCTGTACCCCAGCGACATCGCGATGCGCACGTACGCCACCCCTCCGGCCAGCTCCCGCCACGGCCCCGTCGACCCTGGCGTCTCACCCCCTGAGTTTGACTCCGGCCGCGGTTCGGGCACCACCGATCACGTCCGGGGTGTCGGATCCGGAGAACTGGGGCCGGGAGAGTTGTCTCGTCCTTTTATGATCTCGTCCTTTTATGATCTTGAACGCGGATGCTCGTCAACACCGTTGATTATCTTGCTGTTCCCGTGCACCCGTCCGCGGCCTCGGCGGGTTCGGCGTGGATGCGGCCGCGGGTGGCCCGCAACAGGCGGCCGCTCCCGCCCCACCGGTTCTGGATGATTTCCGCGGCGATGGAGACGGCCGTCTCCTCGGGCGTGCGCGCACCCAGATCCAGTCCGATGGGTGAGCGCAGCCGGGCCAGGTCTGGCTCGCTCACCCCGTCCTCGCGCAGCCGGCGCAGCCGGTCGGCGTGGGTGCGCCGCGACCCCATCGCCCCGACGTATCCGGCCGGGGAGCGCAGCGCCGCGCGCAGCACCGGGAGGTCGAATCTGGGGTCGTGGGTGAGGACGCAGATCACCGTGCGCGCGTCGACCTCGGTGCGGGCGAGGAACGCCGCCGGTCGCTCGCATACCACCTCGTGGGCGTCGGGGAACCGGCGAGGAGTGGCGAAGACCGGCCGCGCGTCGCACACCGTCACCCGGTGACCGAGGAAACGCCCGATGCGGACCACCGCGGCGGCGTAGTCGATCGCCCCGAAGACCAGCATCCGCGGCGGGGGCGCGAACGAACGGACGAACACCGGTACCGCGTCGGGTCGCCGCTGCCCGCGAGGGCCCTCCTGCCCGCGGCGGCCCCCCTGCCCGTGGAGACCCGTAGTGACGCAGGCCGCTGAGCCCGGCCGCGAGCATGCCACGGGCCTCGTCGAGCCCGGACACCTCGAGCCCGGACACCTCGGACGCACCCGACGAACCGGCGGTCCGTTCCGGCCACACCACGACCTGGCTGCCCAACCGCTCGCCACCGGCCACGGTCAGCAGGGCTACCGGCTCGTCGGCGGCGATCGCTGCAAGGACCGCGTCGAGCGGCGATGGCCCCAGGTCCGGCTGGCCCGGTGGGGGCGACAGATCTGACCCGTCGGGCAGGTGCGGCAGGTGCGGCGTAACAACGAGATCGATGACGCCGCCGCAGGTGAGCCCGGCGGCGAACACGTCGTCGTCGCAGATCCCGTAGGTCTCGAAGGCCGGCGCCCCCGTGCGGACCACCTCGGCGGCCACCTCGTACACGGCGCCCTCCACGCAGCCGCCGGACACACTGCCGACGACCTCGCCGTCGGCAGCCACGGCCATCGCCGCACCCGGCTGGCGCGGCCCGCTGCCCCGGACATCGACGACCGTGGCCACGGCGAACGCGGTGCCCGCCGCCCGCCACCGGCGCAGGGTACCGGCGATCTCGCGCACCGCCCCCACCTCCCCCGCCGACCGGGCGGACCCGCGGGCACGCGCGCCCCCGAGCCCTGGCGTCACCGCCACGATAGAAGCCGGCAAGGGCCGCAGGGACCTGACGGTCGCGATCATCACCGGTGCGGGCGGCACGTTCCGCTCCAGCATGGCGGACGCCGCAACGCCGCGTCCCGGTCCACCCGGCCCTGCTGGCCGCATCCCGGAACTCCAGCCATCCCGCCACGCGTGCCCGCCTAATTACGACATGCACCGTAATTCGAAGAGCCGAACTGTTCCGCACCCAAACCTGTTGTACGATGAATCCGCAACGAATTCTCCTTCTACGAGAAAGACAAGGAAATAACGACCATGACCACTATTGCCACCGAGGAGCGTATCTCCTGGCAGCGCGCGACAATCGAGGAGCACATCCGCCAGGAGAATGCCAAGGATTGGGAGAAGGTCTACGACACCTTCCTGCGCGACAAGCGCGCCTTCTACGACGTCGTCCCGCTAAACGCCCGCTACGAAGGAATCAACGGCGTTCAGGAGTTCTACGAAACGCTCGCTCTTGCCCTACCGGACTTCATCTTCACTGTCACCGGAGAATACGACCTCCCCGGCTACTCCTGGCGAGAGGTGACCCTGGCAGGGACACATCAGGGCGAGTTCGCCGGCATCGCCCCTCAGGGTCGTCCGGTTCATTTCGAAGGCGTTGTGCTTTACATCTTCAGTGACCAGGAACCGGACAAAATCATCGCCGAGCGCGCGTACTGGGACAACGACTCGATCTTCCGTCAGATGAAGGGGGAGACCGATGCTCCGCGCGGCGGCGTGGGCCTGACTGACCGCGAACCCATCCGAACGGCCATCGCCTGACCCGAACCCGCGGGCAGGGCGCGCCCTCGTCGCGCGAGCACCGCCGTGCCTCTCCCTGGACGCGGCCCCTCCCTAAGGCCGGCAGCACCCCCGCCAAGACGCCGCCAACCAGGGAAAACGACGGCGTTCAGGACACCGGGGGCAGCTCAGGGAGCCGGGTGCAGCTCCGTGCGCAGCTCGTGGCTGCCGTCCGGCCGGGAGGCCTCGTAGTACAGCCGCCGGCCGCCGTCCGGGAGCTCGACCACGCTGACGTAGCGCAGGGCGCCGTCCCCGTCCGGACAGACCGCGACCGGCTCGGTGCCGACCGCGTGGAACCGGTCGACGGTCACCCCGACGGCGAGGCCGGTGCGTTCCGCCCAGTTCTCCGCCGCGGTGGCCCGACCGTCGTACAGGGCGACCGGCTGGGAGCCGCCCGTGAGCACGGAACTGATCCGCACGCCGCGGGCGTCCCAGCAGCCGGGCCGGGGCGCCAGCGCCGTTCCGGTCCAGGTCCAGGTCATGCCGTCCGGGCTCGTGGCGTGGCGGCTGTCCATCCGGTCCGTCGCCAGCGGGTCGTCGAGCAGGTGGCAGGAGGCCCACAGATGCCACTGCCCGCCGTAATGGACCACGACCGGGTCCTTGACGGCGAGGCTGGCCGGATCTCCGGGCAGGACGGTGCGGCGGCGGGCCGGGTCGAACGCCGCGGGGTCGTCGGCCTCCAGCAGGTCCACCCACCAGTGCGGGCTGCCCGGAGCCGCGCAGCTCACATAGAGCCGCCATGATCCCTGCGGGGTCACCACCAGAGCGGGCCGCTCCAGGCTCTCGGCGCCGAACGGGTCCCGGGGCACGACGGCGATCTCGGTGAAGCTCTCCCCGTCGGTGGAGCGGGCGATGACGACGCCGAAACCCCGGCCGATCCCGATGGGACGGCGCAGCCGATAGGCCAGATAGAATACGCCATCCACCGTAATGGCGCACGGCGCGCCGGCCCAGTACCCCGGGCCGTCACCGGGCGGCGCGACCACGGTCACGGCGGGCCTCAGTCCGGGGAGCGGTACGGTCGTCGCCACCAGGTGCTGTTTGCTCATTACCACGCAGCAACCCTACCGGCGGGGTAAGGATGACGAACGTTCC
The DNA here is from genome assembly GCF_977927585.1 of Frankia sp. CcWB2. NCBI lineage: Bacteria > Bacillati > Actinomycetota > Actinomycetes > Frankiales > Frankiaceae > Frankia > Frankia sp. CcWB2. The sequence continues at coordinate 18,388 of NZ_CDWRCM010000042.1, forward strand.
GTTCCGTTCCGTTCACGCCGTCCCGCCCTGACCGCTACCATCTTGAGGTCCCCGGTCGGATTACTGGAATATGCGAGGTGCGTGCCCCGGCCCCGGGGCTGCCTACGGCCGGATCCGCCCGCGGCCGACCCCAGTCGCCCACCGACCCCAGCCGTCCAGGAGCGCCCGTCATATGGCCCTTCCCGACTTCCTCGTGATCGGCGTGCCGAAAGCCGGAACGACGGCGCTGCACGCGGCACTCGTCCGGCACCCGGCGCTGTTCCTCCCGTCGGCGAAGGAGCCGAAGTTCTTCCTGTCACAGGGGCCGCCGCCGGCCCGGGGCCAGCCCCGGTGACGCCCAGACGTACCAGGAGCACGTGTGGCGGCGGGCCGACTACGAGGCGCTGTTCGATGCCGCTCCGGCGGGGACGCTCAAGGGCGAGGCTACTCCGTTCTACCTCTACGACCTGGACGCCCAGAACCGGGTCAGGCGGTTCCTGCCGAAGGCGCGGATCATCGTCATGCTGCGCAACCCGGTCGACCACGCGCATTCGAACTGGACCCATCTGTGGGCGGCGGGGCTGGAGCCGGAACGTGACTTCGTCCAGGCCTGTGCCCTGGAGCGTGAGCGCCGGGACGCCGGCTAGGCCCAGTTCTGGCACTACGTCTCCCTAGGCCTGTACGGGGAGCAGCTCAGCCATCTGTTCACCCTGTTCTCCCGCGACCAGGTCCTGCTGCTGCGCTACCGGGACCTGCGCGACTCCCCCGCCGCCACGCTGGACCGGGTCTGCGAGTTCCTCGGCGTCGAGACGGGTCTGGTGGACCTGGTGCCCGCCGAGAACGTCACGCCGTTCGTCGCGGACACCCCCGTGAACAGCGTGCTGCGCGCGGCGCTGCGCACCGGCGGGCGGATCGGGCATCACTTCCCGGTTCCCGTGCGCAGGACCTTCCGCGGTCCGCTGCTCACCGCGTTGCAGCGGCAGAAGGGCGGGCGCCCGAAGCTCACCCCCGAGCAGCGCCGCGCCGTGCTGCCGTATTTCGTCGACGACATCGCCCGCCTCGAGGAGATCACCCGCCTGTCCTACGCCGACTGGCTCACCGTGGGCCTCGAACCCGAGGTCATCGACTGACGAGGTCATCGACTGACGAGGTCATCGACTGACGGGGCCGGCGACTGACGGGGCCGGCCGAGGTCAGCCGAGCGATCGTGGGTCGGCGGGCACGTCGACGGCGTGGGCGCGCAGCGCCTCCAGCGGGATGACCTCCAGGGCGCGTTCGTGCGTCGAGGCCAGCACGACAGGCGCGGCGGCCCCCGCCTCGTAGGCCTGCAGCCACCGCACCGCGACCACGCACCAGCGGTCACCCGGGCGCAGGCCGGGGAAGGAATACTCGGGTCGGGGCGTCGACAGGTCGTTGCCGACCTGCCGCTGGTGCCGTAGGAACTCGGTGGTGACCACCGCGCACACGGTATGGCTGCCGAGGTCCTCCGGACCGGTGCTGCAGCACCCGTCGCGGTAGAAGCCGGTCACCGGGTCGGTGCCGCAGGGCTCCAGTTCCCCACCGAGAACATTCCGTTCATCTGCCACATCGACAGTTTCTCCCACTCGTCCGGTGGCGACACGGCAACCACCCGGATCGGGCCCGCGAGGTCGCTCACCGCAGCTGTACGGGCAGCACGTCGGCGTGCACGACGGTGAGGGCGCTCACGGCGCGGGTGAGGACGACGTAGAGCCGGCGCAGCCCCTGCAACGGCCGCGCCTCACCCGCCACGATCGCGGCGGGTTCCACCACGATGACATGGTCGAACTCCAGTCCCTTGGCGAGCGAGGCGGGCACGAGGCAGGCCCGCCCGGGTGGGGTGTCCCCGTCGAGCGGGACGATCGGCAGCCGCGCGGCGTCCAGCGCCGCCGCGAGTGCCGCCACCTCCCGGTCGGCGATGATGATCGCCAGCGAGCCGGGGTGGGGCAGGGTCCGGCGGGTGTGGTCGACCACCGCGGCGGTGAGCCCCTCCGGGGTGGTCGGGGCCGTCGTCAACGCGCCGCGCGTGGTCCGCGCCGAGATCGCCGGGCGCAGATCCGGGGCGATGTGGCGCAGGAGCCGGTTCGCGAAGTCGAGGAT
>NZ_CDWRCM010000042.1:20573-24366 GCF_977927585.1 Frankia sp. CcWB2
CTCCGCGGGCACCCGGTAGCCGCGGGTCAGCACCTCCAGGTGCGCCGTGGGTTTGCCGAGATGGGCCAGCAACGTCGGCCACGAGGTCGCGGCCCAGCCGGTGGTGCCCTGGGCGATGTCCCCGAGGACGGTGGCGGAGCCGTCCGCGCAGCGGCGGCCGAGCGCGCGGCACTGCATCGCGGAGAGGTCCTGCGCCTCATCGATGATCACGTGCCCGAAGCCCGGTTCGCTCTCGATGAGGTCCCGGGCCTCATCGATGCAGAACGCGTCGGCGAGCGACCAGCGCGCCGTCCGGGCCCCGCCTCGCGGTGCGCCGGTCAGCAGCAGGCGCTGTTCGTCGCCGGCGAGCACCCCGCTGGCCGCCGACGCCAGGAACGCCGGGTCGGTGAGCAGGCGGTGCACCAGGCCCGGCGCGTCGGCCCGCGGCCAGACCGCCTCGACGGCCTCGCGGACGGCCCGGCCGCGGGCGAGGGTGCGCAGTGCCCCGTCGGTGAAGAAGTGTCCGCTCGCCTCGGCCCGGCGGCGGACAGACTCGGCGATCCGGCCGGCCAGGCGTGCCCGGGCGGTGCCGTAGCGCAACGCGCCCGCCCGCAGCTGCGCAATCAGGTCGGCGGCCAGGTCCGCGAACTCGTCGGCGCCGACCGTCCACCGGCCGACCCGGGTGTCCACGGAGACCGGCCGGGTGGGCAGGCGGATCGCCCCGTGCAACGCCCGACGGATCACCGTCGCCACCCGGGCGTCGCCCTTGAGCGCGGCCACGTCGTCGGGGTCCGTGCCACGCACGGCGACCGCGCCCACCACGTCGTCGAGGGTGCTGTGCCGCACCGTGAACTCCCCGAGGGAGGGCAGCACCGCGGCGATGTAGCCGAGGAAGGCGCGGTTGGGGCCGACGACGAGTACCCCGGAGCGCCGCAGCTGCTCGCGGTGGGCGTAGAGCAGATAGGCGGCCCGGTGCAGCCCCACGGCGGTCTTGCCCGTCCCCGGGGCGCCCTGGACGCACACGCTCACGGCGAGATCCGCCCGGACGATCTCGTCCTGCTCGGGTTGGATCGTCGCGATGATGTCGCGCATCGGCCCGGTGCGGGGCCGCTCGATCTCCCGGTCCAGCAGGCCGCCGGCCGGCCCGGTCGCCTCTCCCGCTGCCTTTCCCGCCGCCGGCTTTCCCGCCGCCGGGCGGCGGGGGACGAGCGGTTCGTCCTCGAACGCGGTGAGCTCCGCCCCGTCGTAGCCGAACCTGCGTCGGACCGTGAGCCCCATCGGGTCGCCCGGATGCGCCCGGTAGAACGGCCGGGCGACCTCGGTGCGCCAGTCGACGACCAGCGGATCGTCCCCGGCAGCCTCGCGCACGTGCCGCCGCCCGAGGTAGAAGCACTGGCCGGGGACCCGGGGCGCGTCGGGCCCGTAGTCGACCCGGGCGAAGAACAGCGGCGTCGAATCCTCCTGCTCGGTGAAGCTGGCGAGCCGCCGTTGCTTCGCCAGCTTCAGGTAGGCGTTCGTCACCTTGTCCACGACCGCGTCGCCCGCGGCGATCTCCGTTCCCTCGATCTCGGCCCGCATCCCCGCCAGCGCCCGCCGGCTGCGCCGGAGGTGCTCGCGTTCCGCGGCCAGCTCCGCGTCCGGTCCGGCCACCTCGGCAGCCACCTCGACGGTCAGATCGACCGGATCCACATCCGGTTCGGCGTTCATGCTGTCGATCACCACCGAGCGCCCCTTTCTTAAGTCGGCAAGAAATGCTATCCGGGCGAGGACGGCACTCCCCGCGTTCCTTGAGGACCGAGGCTGGCGGAGTCGCGCGTTCGACTCACATCCGGGACGGCGGGTCTATAGCGGTTCGTGACCGGATGGCATGCTGTAGGGCATGGGCGTGGATACGGGGATCCAACCCTCGGACGACGACACCGCGGGGGGCCGGCGAAGACGGACTTCTTCGTCTCCTACACCGCGGCCGATCAGCAGTCGGCGGAGTGGATCGCCTGGCAGCTGGAGGCGGCCGGCTACCGGGTACTGATCCAGGCCTGGGACTCCATCCCTGGCTCGATCTGGGCTTTCCGCATCCAGCAAGGCGTCACCGAGGCCGCGCGCACCATCGCCGCGCTCTCCGAGGCCTACCTGACCTCCGACCGCGTCCAGGCGGAATGGCGCGCCGTCCACGCCGCCGACCCGCTGGGCTTCGCCAGCAGGCTGATACCCGTCAAGATCACCAACTGCCCTCTGCCTGATCCGCATCCGCTCCGCCAGATCGTCTCGTTGGACCTGTTCGGCCTCGACGAGCCTGCCGCCACCACCCGCCTCACCAAGAAGATCAACTCCCTGCGCAAGAGCAGGGAAAAACCAAGCAAGGCGCCGCCCTTCCCTAAGCCTCCCTGGCCTGGCCCGGTTCCGCCTGTGGACCCATCACACAGTGGCCGCTCCACTATTGTCATTCGCGCTTGGCGGGGTGTCTGGCACTGGGTTCGTGCCCACCCGCGGCGGACCCTTGCCGTCGTGGTCGTGGTCGTGGTTGTGGTGACGACGTGGCCGCCCTGGCCGGGAGGCGATCCCGACCCCGCCCCACCATCCGGGCCGAAAATTGCTGCGATAGGCCAATGCGACAGTGTCTCGATCATGACTGGTCAGCCGGACAGCCCCTACAACAAGTACGGCGAGGCGCTGGCCGGTCTCCTCCGCACGGCCTACCCCGGCACGAAGGTGAACGTCGTAACGACGATCGGCAGCGCCCACAACCTGAACACCCTGCGCGACCCCAACGCACGCTGCAGCCTGTCGATCGTCCAGCTCACAACAGCGGTCGACGCCCGCTACGCTGTGTCGCAGTTCGCCGGCTCCCCGATAGACGAGTTGCGTTCGGTCGGACCGCTATGGTTCGACCTGCTGCAACTCGTCGTACGCCAAGGCTCCGACATCACTACCGCAGACCAGCTCTGCTCCGGAACACGCGTCGCCACCGGACTCCCGGACTCCGGAACCTTCCAGATCGGGCAGGTTCTCTTCCGCCAGATCCAGCTCGCCGCCGGCCCACAGCCCTCTGCCTGTTCCCTCACGCCTGCCACACCTGAGCCGATGACGCTGGTCAACGGCCTAGCAGCACTGCGCGCCGGGCACGTCGACGCGGTGCTGTGGTCGGGCGGAGCACCCACCGACGAAATCTACCGGGAAGCAACAGAAGGAGTAGGCCTGCGCCTGCTCCCCCTCGCCAGCTACCAGCGGGCCATGGAGACCGAATGGGACAACTTCTACCGGTCCAAGGCAGGGAACAGCTTCGCCCGCGGGCAGATCTACGGCAACCAGACCATCGGGCCCCAGGACTACCCCGGCATCGAACCAGCCTCCACCGTCGCCATACCCAACGGCATCGTCGCGACCGAGGCCACAGACCCCGACCTGGTCCGCTACACCGCCCAGGCCCTCACCAACCAGCGCGCCGTCTTCGAACGCGCACTGTGGCCCGACGACGCAGGCCGGCACTTCCTAACAAGCCGCCAGACGGTAGGGACCAATCCCGCCTACTGCCTGGTACCCCTACATCTCGAGGCGAAGAAGTACTACGAATCAGTCAAGATCTACCAAGGCTGCCCGGCATCCTGACACCGGCTGTGCGCCGAACAGCGTCACCGCCACCAGCACGACGGTCGCGATCGGGCTGACGCTCCCGGCGGCCAGCGCCGCGATGCCCGGCTGTTGACATCCTCCCCCGCGTGAACGCGAGGGATTCCCGGCGGCGGTCATGCCGCGTCCCGGGTGGTTGACGCTTCGCAGCCCGACGTAACCGCCGTGGCTCCACGTCCGTTCACAA
>NZ_CDWRCM010000043.1:0-9447 GCF_977927585.1 Frankia sp. CcWB2
CGCCGATGGCTTCCTCGTGTCCTGACCTGCGTCGGAGCGAGCTGGGTCGGCCGCCCACCGTCAGCCCACGGGCCGCAACTGATCACAAAAGTCGGGTTGGAGTACTAGCCGCGTTGGGCGGACCGGGGCAACGGACCGGGGCAACGGAGGCCGTCGGGGACCGTCGGTCAAGGAACAGTCAAGGAGCACCGGAACCGCCTGGACGACGCGCGGCCGGCCCGGGTCGGGCGAAAGGCTGCTATCGAGGCAGTCGACGTTAGGTTAGCTGGCATAATGATCGTTGAGGACGGGCACCGGGAGGTCGATGATGGGTGACCACCACGCGGAACTGACCGGCCTGTTGCGCGAGTGGCTCCCCCGGCAGCGATGGTTCGCCGGGAAGGGCAGATGCGGGGGCGGCCTGCGGATCCGCCACGACGTCATGGTCTTCGAACCGCTACGGCTGCTCGTCGTCGACGTCGACTACGACCACGGCCCGTCGGACCACTACCAGGTTCCGGTGGTCATCCGCTCGGACGCGCCCTTCGGCCACGAGGGCTTTCTGATCGGCGAGAGTGCCGGCGGCCTGGTCTACGACGGCCTGCACGACCCCGATGGCAGCTCGGCCCTGCTGAGCTTCCTCCGCCGGTCGACACACCGCGACGGCCTCGTCGCCGAGGCGCTGGAACCACTGGGCATCCTGCCCGCCCACACCGTCGGCGCCGAGCAGTCCAACACCTCGATCGTCTACGGCGACGCCTACATCCTCAAGGTGTTCCGGCGGCTCTGGCCGGGCGTCAACCCCGATCTGGAGGTGACCCGGGCGCTGGCGGAGGCGGGCAGCACGCACGTGGCCCGCCCCGTCGCCTGGTACTCCGGCCGGGTCGACGGGACACCGACCACCTTCGGATTCCTCCAGGAGTACCTGCGCAGCGGCACCGAGGGCTGGCGGCTGGCGCTGGCCAGCGTGCGCGACCTGTACGCCGAGGCTGACCTGCACGCCGACGAGGTCGGCGGCGACTTCGCCGCGGAGGCCGAGCGGCTGGGTACCGCCACCGCCGAGGTGCACGCCGACCTCGCCCGGACGCTGCCAACGAGGCTCGCGACCGCCGACGCCCTGCGGTCCCTGGTGACCTACCTGCATGGCCGGCTGGACGCGGCGGTCGAGGCCGTCGCCGAGCTGCGTCCCTTCGAGGCGGCGATCCGCAAGAGCTACGACGAGGTGACGGGGACGTCGGCGCAGGCCGTCCATCCCCGGCCCTTCCAACGGCTGCACGGCGATCTGCACCTGGGTCAGGTCCTGCGGGTCGACTCGGGCTGGGTGCTGTTCGACTTCGAGGGGGAGCCGGTCCGCCCGGTCGCCGACCGCGTGGGGCTGGAGTCGCCGCTGCGCGACGTCGCCGGGATGCTGCGCTCGTTCGACTACGCGGCCCGGTCGATGCTGCTCGAACGCGGTGACGAGCCGTCGTTGGCCTACCGCGCCCAGGAGTGGGCAGATCGCAACCGGGAGGCGTTCTGCCGGGGCTACGGTGCCGCGGCCGGCCGCGATCCTCGTGAGGATGCCGTGGTGCTGCGTGCGTTCGAGCTCGACAAGGCCGTGTACGAGATCCTGTACGAGGCCCGCCACCGACCGGGGTGGATCGGGATCCCGCTGTCCTCGGTGGGACGACTGACCCGGTCCAGCCCGTCGGCGGGGTGAGCCACGGCCCGCCCCGGGCCGCGGCGGCCGCCCGGCAGCGGTACCGGCGCCCGGGCGCGGATCAGCCAGAAGACCCGACAGAAGACCCGAAAAAATCATCGCGCAGAGAGGCAGGGGTGTCCCAGTGAACAACGGCGACGTCAACAACGGCACGGCGCGGACGGGACGCCTGGCCACCGGGCTCGCCCCCGACCGACCGAACCCCGGAGGGGTGGATACCGCCGTCCGCAACGGCGGTGGCCGGGTGGCGCTGGCGGACTGCGACGCCTCGTCCGCCGCCACCCAGCCTGGACAGACCGCCGACGATCCCGCCGTGCCGTCGGCCCCGCCCGCGGCCCCGCCCGCAGTCGCGGTCGCCCCTTCGGTCGGCCTGCCCCACGACGGCCTGGAGCGGGACGGCCTGGAGCGGCTGGTCAGCGGGGCGCATCACGACCCGCACACGCTGCTCGGGGCGCACCCGCATCCCGGTAGCGACGCCACGGTCGTGCGGGTGCTGCGCCCCGATGCGAGGGCCGTGACCGTCCTCGTCGGGCCGGCCCGGTACCCGGCCACCCGGCTGCACAGCGGCGGGGTGTTCGGCGTGGCCGTGCCGGGAGTGCTGCCCGACTACCGCATCGAGGTGACCTACCCGGACGGCTCGTACCTCGTCGACGACCCCTACCGGCACCTGCCCACCCTCGGTGAGATGGACCTCCATCTGATCACCGAGGGCCGGCACGAACAGCTCTGGAAGGTGCTCGGGGCACATCCGCGCGCGCTGACGACGCCGGGCGGCGCCACGGTCACCGGGGTCAGCTTCGCCGTGTGGGCCCCCTCTGCGCGGGGGGTTCGGCTCGTCGGCGACTTCGACTTCTGGGACGGGCGCGCCTTCCCGATGCGCTCGCTCGGCCGCTCCGGGATCTGGGAGCTGTTCGTCCCCGGCGCCGGCACCGGCGCCCGGTACAAGTACGAAATCCTCGGCTTCGACGGGATCTGGCGGCAGAAGGCGGATCCGCTGGCGTTCCACACCGAGGTGCCGCCGGCCACCGCGAGCGTGGTGTTCGCCTCCGACTTCACCTGGAATGACGGCGCGTGGCTCGACCGGCGGGCCCGGACGGCTTGGCGCACCGAGCCGGTGAGCGTCTACGAGGTCCACCTGGGCTCCTGGCGGCGCGGGTTGTCCTACCGGGAACTCGCCGAGGAGCTGACCGCGTACGTCGTCGAGAACGGCTTCACCCACGTGGAGATGCTGCCCGTGGCCGAGCATCCCTTCGGCGGCTCCTGGGGCTACCAGGTGTCGGCCTACTACGCCCCGACGGCCCGCTTCGGCAGCCCCGACGAGTTCCGCCACCTTGTGGACACGCTGCACCGCGCCGGCATCGGGGTGATCGTCGACTGGGTGCCGGCGCACTTCCCCCGGGACACCTGGGCGCTGGGCCGCTTCGACGGCACCCCCCTGTACGAACATCCAGATCCACGCCGCGGTGAACAGCCCGACTGGGGTACCTACGTCTTCGACCTGGGCCGCCCCGAGGTACGCAACTTCCTCGTGGCAAACGCCCTGTACTGGTTCGAGGAATTCCACATCGATGGACTACGCGTCGACGCGGTCGCCTCGATGCTGTACCTCGACTACTCCCGGCCGGAGGGTGGCTGGCTGCCCAACATCCACGGCGGCCGGGAGAACCTCGATGCCGTCTCGTTCCTGCAGGAGACCAACGCCACCGTCTACCGCCGTTTCCCGGGCGCAATGATGATCGCGGAGGAGTCGACCGCGTGGCCCGGGGTCACCCGCCCCACCCACCTCGGCGGCTTGGGCTTCGGCTTCAAATGGAACATGGGGTGGATGCACGACACCCTCGACTACAACTCCCGGCTGCCGATCCACCGCATGTACCACCACCATCAGATGACCTTTTCGATGGTGTACGCATACTCGGAGAACTTCATCCTGCCGTTCAGCCACGACGAGGTGGTCCACGGCAAAGGTTCACTGCTACGCAAGATGCCCGGCGACCGCTGGGCACAGCGCGCGAACCTGCGGGCGCTGCTCGCCTACATGTGGGCGCATCCCGGCAAGAAGCTGCTCTTCATGGGCTGCGAGTTCGCCCAGGACAACGAGTGGAACGAGTCTGCGTCCCTCGAATGGCCCCTGCTGGACGATCCCGCCCACGCCGGTGTCGCGGACCTCGTGCGCGACCTGAACGGGCTCTACCGGACGATCCCGGCCCTGTACCAACACGACGCCAACCCGGCGGGCTTCTCCTGGATCGACGCGAACGACGCGGAGAACAACGTCTTCTCGTTCCTGCGCTGGTCGGGCGAGGACCCGGCGGGCGGCGTGCTGGCCTGCGTCGCCAACTTCGCCGGCATCGGGCACGAGGGCTACCGCATCGGGCTGCCGTTCCCCGGACGCTGGCGCGAGATACTCAACACCGACGGGTACCGCTACGGCGGCGGCAACATCGGCAATCTCGGCTCAGTCCAGGCTGTCGAGGAGCCGCATCACGGTCTCGACGCCTCGGCAACCCTGACGCTGCCGCCCCTCGGGGCCATCTGGCTCTCCCCGCACCGGACGCCGTTCGGGGTTTCTGCCGGCCAGTGAATGTGGGGACCTGAGCACGGTCTGCGGTCCCTGGACCGTGCCTGGCTCCCCACAACCCGACTACCGTACGCTCAGAAGAGGGCGGCTGCCAGGGAGCGTCGGGCCGGGGCCACCGCGGGCTCCTCGTCACCCAACGCCTGGAACAGCCCGACGAGGTGCGCTCGGGCCCTTTCCCGCTCCGGCCCCGCCGTCCGGCGGACGACCTCGACGAGACCAGCGAGGGCCCCGGCCACGGCTCCCTGCGCGATGCCCAGGTCAGCCGCGGCGACCGCGGCCTCGACGTCGTCCGGATTCGCCGCCAGCCGGTTGCGGATGTCCACCGGATCGTACCCACGCACCCGGCGCAGCAGTTCGGCCCGCGCGAGCCCGGTCAGGGCCTCGGGATCCGCGGGCGCCTCGGTGAGCCGGATGCGATAGGACTCGACCGCGGTGTCGAAGTCGCCACGGGCAAGCGCCGCCTCGGCCGCCGCCACATGTGGGTCACGGGCGGGACCGCCCGCGGCTGCCGCGCCCGGGACTCCGCCCATCGCCTCGTCGACCAGGGAGAGCAGCTGATCGAGCCAGCTCCGCACCTCCCGTTCGGGCACGGCGCCGGTGAACTCCCCGATGATCCGCCCGCCGATCACCGCCTTCACCGCGGGGATGCCCTGCACGCCGGCGGCCTGCGCGAGGCCCGGGTTCGCATCGACGTCGATCTTGGCGAGGATCCACCGGCCGCCGTCCACCGCGGCGAGCTTCTCCAGGATCGGGCTGAGCTGCTTGCACGGGCCGCACCAGGAGGCCCAGAAGTCCAGCACTACGGGAACCTGCATCGACCGGCTGACCACGTCGGTGGCGAAGCTCGCCTCGGTGACGTCGATGACCACGGGCCCGGCTGGCGCGCCGGGACGGGCGTCCGGCGCGGCCGTGGCGGCGCTACTGGCGGGGGGAGGCGGGGTCGCCGGCTTGGGGTCGAGCGGGACGGCGCCGGCGAGGCGCAGACCGCCGAGGCTTTCGGGCAGACGTCCCGCGCCTCCCGCGCCTCCCGCACCGCGCGGCGATCTGGATGGGACTGGTGGCCTACGTTGCATGCCTCCATCGTGGCATCTGCTTCCGGTCCGTGGACTCGGCACCGGACGACTTTCCCGGTCCTCATGTCCGCCTCGCCCAGGGTCAGACCCAGATCCCCAATCCGGGCCTGCGGGCAGCGGCCGGCAGGCAGCGGCCGGCGGTCAACGATCAGTGACGTCCGTGCCGGTCTCGTCCCCGGCCAGCAACCGGTCGACCGCGGCGACCTTCGTGTGCAGAGCGTCGGTGACTCCCGGGCGAAGATCGGCCTTCAGCACCAGACTCACCCGGCCAGCGCGGGCCGAGACCGCCTCGGTGGCCCGGCGGACGACGTCCATCACCTCGTCCCACTCGCCTTCGATCGTGGTGAACATGGCGGTCGTCTCATGGGGCAGCCCACTGGCCCGCACCACCCGGACCGCCTCGGCGACCAGATCCGCGACCCCCTCGCCCTGACCGATGGGCGTGACACTGAAGGCAACAAGCATGCGGTCAGACTTATCACGACAGTCCGCTCACCGCGCGTCGAACAACGCAGGGCCACTACCCTGCTACGCCGATGCACCGAGGTCGTCGGTAAGCTATTTGCATGTCACGAAACGTCGCGGGAAAACCGGCCGGCGATCCAGTTGAGCAAACCCGGGACAACGGTCTCTGACGGTACGCCCTACCATTGCCCGCCGTGGGGTGGAAGAAGACGGATAACGAGGCGTAGGTGGGGTCACGCATCTTGCTCGACGCGCTGACGGACCTGGCTGTGGTCATCGGCGCGGATGGTCGTGTCACCGACATGGGTGCCGCCGCCCGTGCCTTCCTCGGTGACCGGGTTCCCCGCGTCCCCCATCTGCGCGACCTTGTCGACGTCGTCGACCCCGCGTTCCGCCTCGCTCTCGGTGAGGCGGTGACGACCGCGCTGGGGCGGACCGGGCAGTGGCGTGGCTCGGTGGGACTCGTCGACCTGGCCGGGGCCACCGTGCCCCATCACGTGACGGTCCGGGTCGACCCGGAGGGCGGGCTGGTCGTCGTCGCTCGGGACACCAGCGACCAGCGCGCCCGCGAGGTCGCCGAGAACGAGTCACGGGCCAAGGACGAACTGATCGCCCGGCTCGGCCACGAATTGCGGACCCCGCTGAACGCCATGCTGGGCTTCGCGCAGCTGCTGGAACTCGAACCGCTCACCCCCGACCTCCACGACGACGTCGAGCGGATCATCACCGGTGGCCGCCACATGCAGGCGTTGATCGATGACGTGCTGGACCTAGCCAGGCTCCGCGCGGGCCGAGGGGACATCAACAAGGGGCCGGTCAACGTCCTCGACATCGTCCAGGGCGTGGTGGAGCTCGTCGAACCGCTCGCGGCGCAGCGCAGCATCCGGCGGGTGATCCATCCGGCGCTGCCGCTCGTCGCCGACGCGGACCGCCGCCGCCTGTGGCAAGTCCTGCTTAACCTGGTCGGTAACGCGCTGAAGTACGGCCGGGAGGGCGGCAGCGTGCGCGTCGGCATCGTGCCCATCACCGGCTCGCGGATCCGTATCGAGGTCGAGGACGACGGCGCCGGGCTCTCCCCCCGGGCGATCGACCGACTGTTCCGGCCCTTCGAGCGCCTCGGCGCCGAGCGCAGCGGAATCGAGGGCAGCGGGCTGGGCCTCGCCCTGTCCCACGCCCTGGTCACGGCGATGGGCGGGGTGCTTACCGTCGCCAGCCGGTACGGCGTGGGAAGCGTGTTCGCCGTCGTGCTCGACGCGGTCGACCTGCGTTTCGAGGATCTCGATGATGACAGCGGGTTCGGAGGCAGTTACGGTGGTCTCCCCTATCGCTCCGGCGAGTCCGGCACGGTCGCCCTCGGCCGTCCTCCCGCACCCGGCGGCCTGCGGGTCGTGCACGTCAGCGGCGATCCCGCCCTGCGTTCCCTGGTCGCCGAGACCCTCACCGATTTCCTGGCCGCGGACACCGTGACCGTTCCCCGCGCCGGTCTCGCCCTCGACGCGGTGCGGGGGGCCCGGCCGGCGTTCATCCTGCTCGACCGGGACCTGCCCGACACGACCGCGGCCGAACTGCTCGCCCAGCTCGCGGCGGACCCGACCGCCGGCGTCATCCCGGCCCTGGTCCTCAGCGAGGACACCGACCCCCGCGAGCGGGCGCACCTGCGCCGAGCCGGCGCCGTGGACGTCCTGAAGATCCCGCTGGATCCCGGCGCCCTAGTCGCCGCGGCAGCCGCGCTCACCACCGCGATGACCGCCCCGAGCTGACCTGACCGGGCCGCCCCGAACGGCGCTTTAGGCGGGGAAGAGCTCGAAGTCCAGAAAGTCGAAGCCAGGCGCCACCACGCAGCCGACCAGAACGTGCTGTCCGTCGCGCGGGGCCGCGGTCTGCCATTCGCCGGCCGGCACGACGAGCTGCGGCGCCTGGCCCGCGGCCAGATCGGGTCCGAGGATCCGCCGGTCGGCGGCGACCGGCACCCGGCCCGACCCGCCGAGGGTGAGATGGATGGCCCCACCGCCCTGCCAGAGCCAGATCTCGGCCGAGGCCACCCGATGCCAGCGGGACACCTCTCCCGGACGCAGCAGGAACAGGATGGACGTCATGACGGGGCGCCAGCCGCCATGTGCATCGATCTGGTCTGGACTGGCCCAGGTCCGGCGGTACCAGCCGCCCTCGGGATGTGCTTCGAGACCGAGCTCCCGCACCAAGTCGCCGGCCGGCGGCGCGGGGTCGTCGATGCGGGTCATCCCGGGAGCCTCCCCGAGGCCGGCCGTCACGCTGGAACGCGCAGCACCAAGGCGTCTCCCTGGCCGCCGCCGCCGCAGAGACCGGCGGCGCCGATCCCGCCGCCGCGGCGCTTCAGCTCGTTGGCCAGGGTCAGGGCAATCCGGGCACCGGAGGCTCCGACGGGATGACCGATCGCGATCGCGCCGCCGTTGACGTTGGTGATCTCCGGGCCGATCCCGAGGTCGTGCATGGACTGGATGACGACCGCGGCGAAGGCCTCGTTGATCTCGACGAGGCCGAGATCGGCCGGGGTGAGCCGCTCCTTGGCCAGCACCGCGAGGATGGCGCGCGAAGGCTGGGAGTGCAGGGAGGTGTCCGGACCGGCCACGAAGCCGTGGTGACCGACCTCCGCGAGGATCGGCAGGCCGAGCTGTTCGGCCTTCGCCCGGCTCGCCACGATGACGGCGGCGGCGCCGTCGGAGATCGGCGACGACGAACCCGCGGTGATCGTGCCGTTGCCGTCGAAGGCCGGCCGCAGCTTCGCGAGCACCTCGGCGGTGGTGTCGGGACGCACGCCCTCGTCCTGGTTGACGGCCAGCGGCTCGCCGCGGCGCTGCGGCACCGCGACCGGGACGATCTCGTCCTCGAACAGCCCGTTCTTGATGGCGGCGGCGGCCCGCTGATGCGACTGGGCGCCGAACTCGTCCTGCTCGGCCCGGCTGATGCCGAGCCCCGCGTTGTACCGCTCGGTGCTCGCCCCCATCGCGATCTGGTCGAAGGCGCAGAACAGCGCGTCGTGCTCGGTGGCGTCGAGCAGCTCGGCCCGGCCGTACTTCACCCCGGAGCGCAGCGAGCGCAGCAGGTGCGGGCCGCCGGTCATGGACTCCATCCCACCGGCGACGACAAGGTCGAACTCCCCGCTGGAGATGTACGTGTCGGCCAGGGCGATCGCATCAAGGCCGGACAGGCAGACCTTGTTGATCGTGATGGCGGGCACCGACAGCGGGATGCCGGCAGCGACCGCCGCCTGCCGGGCGGTGATCTGGCCCGCGCCGGCCTGGATCACATGCCCCATGATCACATAATCGACCGCGTCACCGGACAGGCCGGCCCGCGCGAGGGCACCCGAGATCGCGATGCCACCGAGATCCGTCGCGGTGAAGCTCTTCAGCGCGCCCGACAGTCTCCCGAACGGTGTCCGCGCTCCAGCCACGATCACGGAACCAGGCATGGATGCCTCCTCATCTCCAGGAAGATCTTTGGGGCGGGCCGGGACGGCGCCGGCACACGGCCTGCGGTGGCGTCGTCTCGTGGCGGCAGCCCCGAGAACAGCCGTCCCTGACACGATAACGTGATCATTCCCGAGATGCCGGGCCACGATTCCGGTCCCCAAGGACAAAAACACCTAGCCGGACCCGCGGGACGGCCAA
>NZ_CDWRCM010000043.1:9876-23534 GCF_977927585.1 Frankia sp. CcWB2
GAGAAGCGGACCGTCAGGACAGCTGGCCGCAGGCTGCCACGAATGGCGAGGTGGCCGGGTCCGCCGGCAGGCGTACCTGGTCGGACCGGCTGTCCTGGGCGGCCAGGCCCTCCGGGGTCAGCGCCAGGATGGTCGTGGCCACGGTGAACAGCGAACCGTCGGTCGAGGTCCCGCTGTTGATCCGCAGGGCCCGGTCCATGCAGCGGAACCCGGCGCCGACGTTGCCCTGGACCCCGGCGGCGAGGGTGAGCTGAGCCGGCAGCTGGACGGGGGCCAGCGTGTCGAGGCTGGCGTAGCGCACCAGCGCGTAGTTGTCCATCCCGCTCCTCGACGTGGTCTGCACCAGGATCTCGCCGAACCCGTTGGCGTCGATGTCGACGACCGTGTGGTGCAGGGGCACCACGATCGCGCCCAGGTCGACCTGCCCGACAGTTCCGTCCCGGGAGAACACGACCTCGAGTTTGCTCCCGGTCGCCCGCACCTGGTCAGAACGGCCGTCGCCGTCGACGTCGCCCGCCACCGCCGGCTTCACGACGGCCGTCGGCAGCTGGGGGCTGCCCTGGGTCGCCGTCGCCGGGCTGGCTGACGGGCCGGCCGTGACGGGCGGGGAGGGCACGCTGGTGGTCGGGAGGACGGTCGGCGAGGTAGTCGCCGACCAGGTCGCCGCTCCCCCTCCGGACCCATCGCCGGCCCTGGTGGAACGGCCGGTGCCGCCGGTCGAGGAGGCGACGGGTGTCCGGCTCGGCCCCGTCACGGGTGCGGTCACGAGCGGCGGGACGGCCGGCTCGACGAGCTCGTTGCTCGGCGGAGGGGGCCGCAGCGCCACCACGGCGAGCCCGATGATCGCCGCCATGACCATCCCGCCCGCCGTCATCAGCGGCAGACGCCACCGGCGCCGACGGTCGATCCCGGCACGGATCTGCCGGTAGGCGTCCGGCGAGGGCCGGATGGGCTCCACCGCCTCGGTGAGCAGGCGGGCGAGCTCCTCCGGTTCCAGACCACTCACCGCAGGCCCTCCAGCTTGCCGCTCAACGCCGACAGCCCCCGGGAGGTGTACGCCTTGACGGAACCGACACTGCAGCCCATCACCGCCGCGGCGTCCGCCTCGGACATGTCGGCGTAGTACCGCAGCACCACCGCCTCCCGCTGCCGGCGGGGCAGCTCGCGCAACGCCTGGATGACCGCCGCCCGTTCGACGAGGGAGTAGGCGCCCTCCTCGGCGCTCGCGGCGTCGGGCATCGGCTTGGGAGCGTGTTTGAGAGCGACGAGTCGACGACGCAGTGTCGAACGTGCGAGGTTGACGACGGTCTGCCTGAGATAGGCCAAGGCCTTGTCCCGGTCCTGGAGCCGTCCCCAGGCCGCGTGGACGCGGATGTAGGCGTCCTGCACAACCTCCTCGCAGAGGCCGAGGTCGTCAAGTAGTAACGCTGCAA
This sequence comes from Frankia sp. CcWB2, assembly GCF_977927585.1. NCBI lineage: Bacteria > Bacillati > Actinomycetota > Actinomycetes > Frankiales > Frankiaceae > Frankia > Frankia sp. CcWB2. The sequence continues at coordinate 11,310 of NZ_CDWRCM010000043.1, forward strand.
GACGAACTAATGACCGATAGTGTTCGGCGTACAACGCGGCCAGGGCGGCATCGGCGTCCCGCGCGACATCGCTACGGGCGGCGTCGCTCCGTGCAGGCACGGGCCGCCACCCTTCCACGACAGTCATGGGCGCGATCACACCCAGTTGGACGCGTACCGAGCACTCGAAGTTGTCCCAAAAGTTCTATCGCGTCGCGCACGAAACAGACAGCCTCCACATCCCGCGACCCCGCCTCCCACCTATGGGTAACATCTGCCGTCTATCCGCCACCAGCACCAGCGTCCTACCGGAGGCCGACCGTGAAGGACATTCTCGAAGCGATCATTGCCCAGAGCCCTCCGTCGCCCGCCCGGCGGGCGGAGTTCGCTTCCCTCCCGGTCCCCCAGTCCTACCGCGCCATGGTCGTGCGCCGGGACGAAATCGGGATGTTCGAGGGCGTGCCGTCCCGGGACAAGGACCCCCGTCGCTCCCTGCACGTGGACGACGTGCCGACCCCGGAGCTCGGTCCCGGCGAAGCCCTCGTCGCGGTCATGGCCTCTTCCGTGAACTACAACACGGTCTGGACGTCGATCTTCGAGCCGATCCCCACCTTCAACTTCCTCGAGCGATACGGCCGAACCTCTCCGCTTGCATCCCGTCACGACCAGCCTTACCACGTCGTCGGCTCGGATCTGGCCGGAGTTGTGCTACGGACAGGGCCCGGCGTACAGGCCTGGTCCCCCGGGGACGAGGTCGTCGCCCACTGTCTGTCCGTGGAACTCGAACGTCCCGACGGCCACAACGACACGATGCTGGATCCCGAGCAACGAATCTGGGGATTTGAGACGAACTTTGGTGGACTCGCCGAGCTCGCCCTGGTCAAGACCAACCAGCTCATGCCGAAACCCGCGCACCTGACCTGGGAGGAGGCGGCCGCACCCGGTCTGGTCAACTCGACTGCGTACCGCCAACTGGTCTCGGTCAACGGCGCGAACATGAAACAGGGCGACGTCGTTCTCGTCTGGGGCGCGTCCGGGGGCCTGGGCTCCTACGCCACCCAGCTCGTGCTGCGTGGCGGGGCCATCCCGGTCTGCATCGTCTCCTCGCCGGAAAAAGCCGACATATGCCGCTCCCTCGGCGCCGAACTGATCATCGACCGCGCCGCCGAGGCCTATCGGTTCTGGAGCGACGAACACACCCAGAACCCCCAGGAATGGCAGCGGTTCGGCAAGCGCATCCGCGAGCTCACCGGCGGCGACGACCCCGACATCGTCCTCGAACACCCGGGCCGGGAGACCTTCGGCGCCTCCGTCTATGTGACCCGCCGCGGCGGAACCATCGCCACCTGCGCCTCCACCAGCGGTTTCCAGCACGAGTACGACAACCGGTACCTGTGGATGAACCTCAAGCGCATCGTCGGCTCGCACTTCGCCAACTACCGGGAGGCCTGGGAAGCCAACCGGCTCATCATGCGCGGGATGATCCATCCGACCCTGTCCCGGGTCTACCCGCTCACCGAAACGGGGCAGGCCGCCTACGACGTGCACCGCAACGTCCACCAGGGGAAGGTGGGCGTGCTGTGTCTCGCCCCGGCTGAGGGGCTGGGTGTCCGCGACGAGGCACTCCACTCCCGCCACCTGACCGCAATCAACCGGTTCCGCGGCGTATAAACCCGGAAATCGGCCAGGCCGACAGCCGGCTCCCCTCACGCTCACATTGACCGTCTGAGATGCTGAGGTCCTATGACCGAACACACCGATCTCATCCCAATGGCCGGCGAGACCGACGGGCCCCCCGCCTTTGATCTGGTGCGCCGTGGCTACGACCCCAATCAGGTCACCCATCACGTGAACTGGCTCGTCGAGCAGCTACGCGAGGCCGAGGCGCACCGGGCGGCGGCGGAGGCGGCCGCGTCGGAGGCGGCGACCGAGGCGGCCCGGGTATGCGACGATCTGGCCGCCAACCGTCCCGCCTGGGAGGAGTTCGGTGGCCGCGTTACCCAGATCCTCCAGCTCGCCGAGGAGGAGGCTGCCACCGTTCGGGCTGAACGCACCCGGGAGGCCGACGCCCAGCTCGAGGAGGCCCGCCGGATCGTCACCGAGGCCGAGCAGACCCGGGAGAAGACCCTGCGCGACGCCGACGAGCAGGCCGCGGCCATCGCCTCGACGGCCCGCGCGGAGGCCGAACGGATCGTCGAGGTCGCTCGGGCCACGGCCGCGCAGGCCGAGGACGACTCGAAGCGTCGGCTGGCCGACCTCGCGCGCCAGCGCGAGCAGGTGACCTCGCAACTTGCCACCCTGCGTGACCAGGTGACGGCCCAGCTGGGCGCGCTGCGCGACAAGCTGACCGCCGCCTCCGCGTCGATCGCCTCCATCGAGGCACCGCCGCCCGAGGAGCGTAAGGCGCTCGGCAGCGAGCCGAACGCGTTGCCCGCGGCAGCGAACTCCCGCGGGGTCTAGCCCGCACGGGAGGCCGTCGTCCCGTGGGGTCAGCCATCACGGACGCGCGGCCGGGCCGCTCGGCACCGGCGTTCCCAACATGGCCGGTGCCAGTGTCGACGGTCCTCGATCCGCTCGGGCGGCCAGACCACCACGTGGGCGGTGCCCGGAGTGATCTCATAATCACAACCGGGACACCGGTAGACCTTGGTGGTCGCCGCGCCACTCGTCGGTCGCACCACCCACTCGCCGTCCCGCAGGACGACGACCGGATCCGGCGTCCACCAACAGACCGGGTGCCCGCGCTGCGCATCCGACGGCCGGGCCCGGCGCCGGCGTGCCTTCCTCGTCACCGCCCGCGAGCGGGTCTGCCCGATGCCCGGAACCGATCCCGCCGGGTGCGGGAACCCGAACCCCGGGTATCGCCGGCCGGCGGGCCCGCGACCCACTCGCCCCGGTCCACCACCTCGCCGTCAACGATCCGATGCCGGTCATCCACCGCCGGCCCGGCCGAGGAGGCCGTCGCACGCCCGCCCGTCCCCGCCCCGAACCTCTCGCCCGTCCACCGCACCCGCCCGCCGACCCGCTCGAAGCCGGCCATCACGAGCGAGCGGGCGAGCTTGGCCTTGCGCACGGCCCCCGCCGGACTCGCCAGGGCGGACGACGCACTGATGAGCAGCTGGAAGCCGCGATCGCTGCCACGCCAGTGCTCACGCAGGATCGGCTCCCCGGCTCCGACAGCCAGCCGCCGGAAGGCGAACGCGATGACCGCGACGTCGTCGAGCTGACCCACCACCGGAATCGCGTTGGTCAGCCGGTTCTTCGGCGACACGAGGTACGCGAGCGCCGCGGCGGCCTCCACCTTCGCGGACTGCGGGACCCGCGGATCGGCGACGACCCGCCGCAGCAGCTGGACCAGATCGGGAAGGAACATCGTGACCTCCCGACCGAACGCTCGCATGGCGTCCCTGTCGAGCACGACCATCGCCGCTCCAGCCTCCTCCCGCGCGAATCGGGATTTCCCGCCGACCGTCGACATCTTAGTCCGCGCGGACAGAAGCGATCTTGTGCTCAGCGCGGCGGGTGAGCTCAGCGCGGCGGATGGTCGAGGAACCCCCGGCCGGTCTTGCGTCCCAGGAACCCGGCCCGAACCAGCTGTTCGAGCAGGGGTGCCGGGGCGTAGCCGGGCTCGCGGAACTGCGCGTACAACGAACGCGTGATCGCGAGCGTGACGTCGAGGCCGACCACGTCGGCGAGCGCGAAGGGGCCCAGCGGATGGCCGCAACCGACCGTCATCGCCGTGTCGACGTCCTCGATCGTCGCGTAGTGCGCCTGGAGCATCTTCACCGCGTCGTTGAGATAGGGGAACAGCAGCGCGTTGACGATGAACCCCGCCCGGTCGGCGCAGAGCACCGGATGCCGCCCGGCCACTCGGGACAGCGCCAGGACCGTGGCTGTCACGTCATCGCCGGTGAGCACCGTGGGCACCACCTCGATCAGCTTCATCGCCGGGGCCGGGTTGAACCAGTGCATACCGATGACGTCCTGCGGCCGGCTGGTGGCCGTGGCGCATTCGATGACCGGCAACGAGGACGTGGTAGTCGCCAGCACGGCGCCGGGCGCCGCGATCTTGTCCAGGTCGGCGAACAGCTCCCGCTTCACCGCCAGGTCCTCCACCACCGCCTCGAGCAGCAGGTCGCAGCGGCCGAGCTCACCCAGATCGGTCGTGCCGCGCACCCGAGCCAGGGCCGCCAGCCGGTCGGCGTCGGACAGCCGCCCCCTGGCCACCGACGCCGACAACGACGACTCGATCTTCACGAGGGTGGCGGCGAGGGTGCGCTCGCTCCGGGCCCGCAGGAGGACGTCGTGCCCGGACCGGGCCAGCACCTCCGCGATGCCACCCGCCATCGTGCCGCTCCCCACGACGCCGACCGAGCGCACCGGGCGGCCCCGCCTCGGGCGGTCGGCGAGCGGATCGACCGCGTCGACCACCTCGGAGGAGTCCGGTGCCGCGTAGGTGTAGAAACCACGACCGCTCTTGCGGCCCAGCAGGCCCGCGCGCACGAGCTGGCTCAGCAGCGGTGCCGGAGCGTGCAGGTGGTCACGGGACTGCCGGTACATCGAGTTGAGGATCTCGTGGGCGGCGTCCAGACCGATCAGATCGAGCAGGGCGAGCGGGCCCATCGGATGCCCGCATCCGAGCCGCATGGCCGCGTCGATGTCCTCCCGGGCCGCGTACCGGGCCTCGAGCATGCGCACGGCGTTGTTGAGATACCCGAACAGCAGCGCATTGACGATGAAGCCCGCCCGGTCCTCCGCGACGACCGCGGTCTTCCCCACGTCGTTGACCAGGCCGATGACCCCGGCCAGCACGGTCGGGTCGGTGACGACCGTGCGCACGACCTCCACCAGGCGCATCACCGGCGCCGGATTGAACCAGTGGGTGCCGAGCACCCGTTCCGGGCGGGCGGTGCCCGCCGCGAGTTCCGTCACCGACAGGGAGCTGGTGTTCGTCAGGAAGACGGTGGTCGGGGGGCAGATCTCGTCGAGTCGGGCGAAAAGCGCCTGTTTGGCGCTCATCCGCTCGTCGATCGCCTCGATCACCAGCTCGCAGTCGGCGACCGCCGCGAGCTCGGTGCCGAGACGCAGGCGGGCCAGTACGGCCTCCCTGGTCGCGTCGTCGATCTTGCCGTGGCGGCCCGCGCGGTCGAGGGAGTGCTCGACCCGGGCCCGGCTGCGGGCGAGCGCGTCGGCGTCACGCGCGATGCCGACGACCTCCAGACCGGCCTTCGCCAGCACCTCGGCGATGCCCGCGCCCATGGTGCCGAGCCCCACCACCCCGACCCGGCGGTGTCTCACAGCGTCGTCCCGGCTGTTCTCCGGCTTTTTCTCCGGGTTCGCGGCCGGCCCGGTTCCCGATGCGGGCCTCTCGATCATGCCCAGGCTCCTCTACTTCGGCACATCTACTTCGGCACACGGGCCCCGGGCGACAGGTAGGCGTCGCGGGCCGGGCGGTGTCAGACGGCGAACGCCGCGATCCTCCCATATTCTCGAGACGCCGGCCCATGATCGCACTGCGGGAACGGACCGGCCGCCGGCCGGGGACGCCGGCCGGGCGGCCGTCGCAGGTTCGGCGGACCGGGCGGGTTCGGCGGAATCGCTTTCAGAAAAGCGTCGGAATGGACGGTTCGAGGCCCCGCAGCTCGTCATAGTCGACGATGGCGCAGCCCAGCCCCCGGTCGGCCGCTAGCAGCCGAGCCTGCGGGGTGATGGACTGCGCCGCGAGAATGCCGCGCACGGGATGCGGCAACGCCGGGTCGGCCTCCAGGCGGACAAGGTACCGGGTCAGCTGCTCCACCCCGTCGATCTCACCCCTGCGTTTGATCTCGACGGCGACCGTTGAGCCGTCCGCGCCGCGGCACAGCAGGTCGACCGGCCCGATGCCGGTCTCGTACTCGCGGCGCACCAGGGTGAGTCCGGGCGCGATCGCGTCGGGCCGGTCGGCGAGCAGCACCTGCAGATGCGCCTCCACCCCGTCCTTGCGCAGACCGGGGTCGACGCCGAGGTCGTGCGTGGAATCGTGCAGCACCTGTTCGAGGGTGATGACGAGCTGCTCGGCCGCGCGGTTGGTGACCCGCCAGACCCCGTCCGCCTCGGCGATGACGCACGGGGGGCTCATCCAGTTGAGCGGCTTGTACGCCCGCCCGTCGGCGTGGATCGAGACGGATCCGTCCGCCTTGACGAGTACCAACCGGACGGCGCTCGGCAGATGTGCGGTGAGCCGACCGACGTAGTCCACGCTGCAGCGAGCGATGACGAGCCGCATGACGTCACGCTATCGCGGCCGTTGTCGAGGGCACAGACCGACCGTACGACGTCGAGGGTGCCCCGGAGACCATGGCGGTGCAGGTCACCCGGTGCAGGGCGGCGGGGAGACCTTCCACAGGGTGATCAGAGCGCGCGGAAGCACGTCACAGGCCCGCGGGCCGTTGCGGACAATCGTCCAGGGCCCAGCGCCGGTCCGCCGCCACACGTGCGGGTCGACCGGCGGCGTGGCCGGCCCCTGGACCTCGATGCGACCGATCGCCCAGTACTCGTCGTGCGCCGCGTCAACGCCCTCGACGGCGCCGAAGTACATCCCGTTCACGATCGTCACCTGCCGGGCGGAGATGGTGGAAGCGCCCCCGGCCGCCTTGATGGAGTCGGCGACCGTCCACGACAGCGCGAGCCGCAGGGCATCCGGATCAGGCTCGTCGAGGACCCGCATCTGATGGGCCGTGCCTGGTCGGCGCGCACCCTCCCACGGGGCGGTCCGCAACGCGGGGGTCAGCTCCGGGGCGGGCGAGGTGGCGGTCTGAGGCGCATGCACGGTGGCGGACTGCCGGTCCGCGGTCACGTAGCCGATGGCCACGCCGAGCAGGACCGCGACCACGAACGCCACCGGGACCAGGACCGACCGGTACTCGCGCACCCCGGCCAGCCCGGCGGATCGCGCACTCCGATCGCCAACGGCATTCACCCGCGCGGGCACCTCCACGTCCTGCACGCCTCCGTCCGGCATCACACCCTGCCAAGAGCCGGGCCCGTCACCCGAAAGCAGTACCCGATCAGCAGGTACCCGGCAAGCATGCCGCATCGCGTGTCCGCCCGGCGCACGGGCGCGCCTGAGATGACGGTGCGCAGCCACCCTGGTTCGTTCCGCTCCGGGCTCCGTCCCGATCGGGACGGAGCCCTTCCTGACGGGCCTGGCGGGCGGTCGAACGGATGAGCCGCCCGGGCAGCCCGCTCAGGCGTGGCCGACGTGGACCAGGTCGGCGGCCTCCTCGAACCGCAGCAACCCACCCAGCCGGTCCGCCACGAGCAGGCGTTCAAGCGAGCTCGGCACATCGACCAGCACCATCGAACGGCCCGCGGCACGGGCTCGGCGAGCGATGCCGAGCAGCACCCCCAGCGCGGCATGATCGCCGAGCTCCAGGCCCGCGACGTCGACGCGCAGCGGCCCGCTCCCATTGTCGATCGCCGCGTGCAGCAGGGAGCGTAGTGTCCCCACCGTCCGTACATCCACCCGGCCAACCACGCGGGCCGTCTGCGCGCAGCCGGCCCGCGTGTCCCCGGAGCACTCCAGACTCACCACGTTCACGCCGATGTTCATGTGATCTCCCGTCCCGGCCGTCCGACGCCCCCTCTGTCGTGACGCCGTTGCTACCAGCTATCCGCGCCGATCGCGGGTAGCACTCAGGTGCGGCTCGCCCAGGGCGGACCGCGACATACCCCCTCGTCTCCATCGGACTGTCGCCGTTCGGCCACAGGGAGGTCGGGCCGGTTACCTCGATGGTGGCAGCAGTCGGCGGGTGATGTTTCCTCTGTCGGATTCCGTGGAGGTGTCGCGGCCCGAATCCATGTCCGCCGCGAGGATGTCTGGGACGATGCAAGGTGGCGTCGAAGAGCGGCACGATCGGAGGTGCGGGATGACCGGAACGGCCGGGGCGTTTCTCCTCGAGCCGCTGATCGCGCTGCTGGCCGTCGGCCTGCTGATGGCGATCGGGCGCTGGGCTCATGCTCCGGCACGGCCGCGGCCTGCCGGTTCCGTCCCCGGCCACGACTTCGGTCTGCTCGTCCCGGTGGTCACCGTGGACACCCCCGCCGAGATCACTCGGCTCCGCGCGGCGCTGTGGGCGCGGGGCATCCGCTCGACCTGGGTCACGGCACCGGCCGGTCCGATCCGCATCGACGCCGCCGGGAATATCATCGCCCGGCCGCGGGACCGCCGCCACGTACTCGTGTTCGGCACGGACGCGAACCGAGCCGCCCGTGCCCTCGTGAACCTGCTCGGCTCGCGCCAGCCGCCCACCTGACCCCGCCGGCCGGGCCGGCGGATCACGAGGCCGGTGGGATCAGGCCGAGGCCGGTGAAATCAGGTCGAGACTGGTGAAATCAGGTCGAGACTGGTGAAATCAGGCTACGGCGCGGTCGGAGACCCGGCGGATGTTGGCGCCGAGGTCCGTCATGTTCTCGACAAACCGGGCGTATCCCCGGTCGATGTGGTGGACGTCGCCTACCTCGGTGACGCCGTCCGCAACCAGGCCGGCGAGCACGAGACCCGCGCCGGCCCGCACGTCGGAGGCCGTCACCCGGGTGCCGGACAGCCGCGGGGTTGGCCGGACGATGACGTGGTGGCCGTCCGTACGCAGGTCGGCGCCGAGTTTGTGCAGCTCGCGGCAGAAGACGAACCGGCTGTCGAAGACGTTCTCGGTGATCAGGGAGGTACCCCGGCTGACCGACTCCAACGCGATGATCTGCGGCAGCAGATCGGTCGGAAAGCCGGGGTACGGCAGCGTCACCACGTCGATCGACCGGGGCCGTCCCCGTCCGACGACCCGGAATCCGTCGTCCCGGACGTCGACCTCGGCACCGGCCTGCACCAACTTCTCCAGGACGATGCCGAGATGAGCAGCCTGACCGTGCCGGATTAGCACGTCGCCGCCGGTCATCAGGGCGCCGATGGCGTACGTGCCGGCAACGATGCGGTCCGGCACCGTCCGGTGTTCCACCGGGGTGAGGTGGTCGACCCCGTCGATGATCAGTGTCGACGATCCCGCGCCGTCGATGCGCCCGCCCATCGCCGTCAGCATCGCGCACAGGTCGGCGATCTCGGGTTCCTGGGCGGCATTGTCGATCACCGTCGTCCCCTTGGCGAGAACCCCGGCCATCAACAGGTTCTCGGTGGCGCCCACGCTGGGGAAGTCGAGCCAGATCGAGGCTCCCTGCAGCCGGCCGGAGCAGCGGGCGACGAGGACTCCGGACTCGACGTCGACCAGCGCACCGAGTTTGGTCAGGCCGTTGACATGAATGTCGAGCGCGCGCGATCCGATCGCGTCTCCACCGGGCAGGGCGACCCGCGCCTCCCCGCGGCGGGCGACCAGCGGACCGAGCACCGCCACCGACGCCCTGATCTGCCGCACCAGTTCACCATCGGCCGCGATGCCCGGAGCCTGGGGAACCTCAATGCTCAGCCGCCCGCCGGCGGCGTCCCGCTCGACGGTCGCACCGAGCCCCGCCAGTACCTTGGACATCACCGACACGTCCAAGATGTCGGGAACGGCGGACAGCATCGTCCGGCCCGCGGCCAGCAGGCTCGCGGCCATCAGCTTCAACACCGAGTTCTTCGCGCCCGGGACGGCGACCTCGCCGGCCAGCCGGGTACCGCCTGTCACAACGAAGCGCTCCACGAACCTCGATGCTAGGTCCTGGCCTGAAGATCTTCACCGCCACCCGCCGGACCAACCGGCGCAACCCTGCGCGGTCGCCTCATTTCGCTGCGTCGGACGGGAGGACGGACACCCCGTCGTGGGTGCGGATAAACGGCTCGAGCCGCTCGTCCCTTCGGCCTAGTCCCCGACGACGCGACCGCGCTCTACGCCCGGATCTGACAACCCGGGCCGCGCGGTCAACGACTGCCTAGAGTGGTCCCCATGGCAGTGCACCTGACTCGGATCTACACCCGCACCGGGGATGACGGTACGACGGCGCTGGGCGACATGTCGCGGGTGGCGAAGACCGATCCGCGGCTGGCTGCCTATGCCGACGTAGATGAGGCGAACGCCGCGATCGGCGTGGCACTTGCCCTCGGCGGGCTTCCCGACGAGCTGCGGGCGGTGCTCGGCCAGATCCAGAACGACCTCTTCGACGTCGGCGCGGATCTGTGCACCCCGGTCGACCCGGCGCCGGCCTACCCACCCCTGCGGATCACCGAGGCCTACGTGGAACGGCTCGAGGAGGCGTGCGACCGTTTCAACGCCGGCCTGCCGAAGCTGGCCTCCTTCATTCTTCCGGGAGGGACTCCCGGGGCTGCGCTGCTGCATGTCGCCCGCACGGTCGTCCGCCGGGCGGAACGGTCCATCTGGGCCCTCCTCGAGGCCGAGCCGGACCGCACCGGCCCGCTGCCGGCCCGCTATCTCAACCGACTGTCGGATCTGCTGTTCATCCTCGCCCGGGTGGCGAACCCTGAGGGGGACGTGCTCTGGCGCCCCGGGGCGCACGCCTGAGACCCGCTCGATACCCGAGGGTCGACAAGTCAGTCAACCGAATTGTAGACTGACGATCATGAGTACCACGGTGCGCGTGAGTGACAGGACGCGGCAACGGGTCGCGGCCATGGCCGCGACCACCGGCCAGCAGATGCAGACGATCATCGACGAGGCCGTCGAGGCCTACGAGCGCGAGCTGTTCTGGCGCGGCTTCGAGGAGGGGTACGACCGCCTCGCGGCCGACCCGCTCGCCTGGGACGAGCTCGGTGCCGAGCGATCCGCCGAGGCGGGGGCGCTGCGGGACGGCCTGGAGTGATCTCACCTCGCCGCGGCGAGGTATGGCTGGTCGACTTCGGTGAGCCGATCGGCCACGAGCAGGGGTTGTGTCGTCCGGCGGTGGTCGTGTCCGCCGACCGGCTCAACCGCAGCCGGTCGGACTGTCCATCGTCGTACCCGTCACCAGAACCCGCCGCGGGCTGCCCTCCCACGTCGAGCTCGCGCCCGGCGGCACCGGTCTGCGCGAGACAAGCTACGCAAAGGTCGAGGACGTGAAATCGGTGTCCCAGCATCGCTTCGGTCGCCGGCCCGGCGTCGTGGGTCCCGATCATCTGCTGCGGATGACCGAGGCCCTGCAGTTTCTGTTAGGTAGGTAGAGCCTGTTAGGTAGGTAGAGCCTGTTAGGTAGGTAGAGCCTGTCGCGGACCTGTGACGTGACGCGAAAGGCGCGTCCCCCGATGCGGGGAACTCGCCCTTGGCCGCAGGAAACTCAGGTCAGCTTCGCGGTCTCGGCAAGGATGCTGACACCCTGGTGTGTCACCGAGATGAAGCCGCCGTCCACCGAGGCTGAGATCTCCCGGCCACCGGTCTTGACCCGGACCGTCCCGCCCGGCGCCAGCAGACCCAGCAGCGGCACATGGCCGGGCAGCACGCCGAGATCACCGTCGGTGGTCCGGGCGACGACCATGTCGGCGTCGCCGGACCACACCTCCTGCTCGGGCGAGACAATCGCCACCCGGATCGGCATTACAGGTTCTCCGCGTTCTTCTCCGCGTCCTCGATGCCACCGCACATGAAGAACGCCTGCTCCGGCAGGTGGTCGAAGTCGCCCTGGGTGAGCCGCTTGAACGAGTCGATCGTCTCGTCGAGCGGGACGAACTTGCCGGGGATGCCGGTGAACTGCTCGGCCACGAAGAACGGCTGCGACAGGAACCGCTGGATCCGCCGCGCCCGGTTGACGAGGATCTTGTCCTCTTCGGAGAGCTCATCGATACCGAGGATGGCGATGATGTCCTGCAGGTCCTTGTATCGCTGCAGAATCCGCTGCACCTCACGGGCCGTGTCGTAGTGCTCCTGCCCGAGATAGCGCGCGTCCAGGATCCGGGAGTTGGAGTCGAGCGGGCTCACCGCCGGGTAGATACCCAGGTCGGAGATGGCCCGGTCGAGCACGGTGGTGGCGTCGAGGTGGGTGAACGTCGTCGCCGGCGCCGGGTCGGTCAGGTCGTCCGCGGGCACGTAGATGGCCTGCAGCGAAGTGATCGAGTGGCCCCGGGTGGAGGTGATGCGCTCCTGGAGCACACCCATCTCGTCGGCCAGCGTCGGCTGGTAACCGACGGCGCTGGGCATCCGGCCGAGCAGCGTGGAGACCTCGGATCCGGCCTGGGTGAACCGGAAGATGTTGTCGATGAACAGCAGCACGTCCTGCTTCTGGACGTCCCGGAAGTACTCGGCCATCGTGCTGTCTCTTATACACATCTGACGCTGCCGACGAATTAGACGGTGT
>NZ_CDWRCM010000044.1:0-7200 GCF_977927585.1 Frankia sp. CcWB2
CGGCGACCATGCGAACCCGGGTGCGGCTGCGGTTGCGGGGATCGCCGCGCTGGGCGCGGTGGTCGATTCCCCGAACGCAGTCGTCGAGGCGCGGGCGCGGGCTCTCCACCGGGATCTGGGCCGGTGGGATATCGCCGAGGTGGATCAGTTCGGGGCGCGCATCGCCGCCATCTGAGCTTCCCGCGCCCGGCGTCCGTGAGGGACGCACGGTTACAGTTCCGGCTGTCCTGGTACCGACTTGGGTGCTCCGCCGCTACCGTTGATGCGGGGAGGGATCGACTGTAGACGGAGAGCAACCCATGGCGTGGAACAAGCGAGGGTCGACCAGTGGTGGAGCCTCCACCGGCCGTGACAGCGTCAAACGCGGCGGCAAAGGCGGATCCGCCGGATCCAAGAACAACCCCGATACCGAGAAGAACTACGACAAGCGGGGCGCGAAGGCCGGGCATGCCGACCTCGAGCCGATGGAGACCGCGGACTGCCCCACCTGCAACGGCACCGGGAACGTGGTCGCCGAACGGGTCGAGACAGACGAAGATGGTGGCTATTCGGGAACGCAGGAGAAGAAGTGCCCGACGTGCGGCGGGGCTAAACAAATCACCAAGAGAAAATGACCAGCGATCCGCCTGAGCCGGGGCCGGCGGACGACTGCGGCCCGACCGGGCCGGAGCCGGTCGTGCCGATGCTGTCGCTGGTGGCCTGCAACAAGTGCCGGCGTCGCCGTGGCGCCCAGTTGCATGCCACAGGCAGCGTCGAGCGGGTACCAGAGCGGGGGACGTGCCCGCATGGCAGGCCGCTGCGGAAAATCTGGGCGCCTGGGTTCGGGCCGGGCTCCGAGCCGCCGCCGCTGCCCGGCACACCAGAAGAACGGCGCCAAGGCCCGGTCTGAACGGGCCCGGAAGTCGCGCGAGGAGGTTCAGCGACTCCCGGCGGCGATCTCGGCCCGGACCCGCGCGACGAACGCCGCCAGCACCTGTTCGCCCGCGAGCACCCCGGCCGCGGCGGTGACGGTGACATTCGGGCCCGACCAGCCCAGCTCGTGCAGCTCACCGTGGGCCGGACGGACGGCGTGGTCGGCCGCCGCGAGCATCGGGACGTCAAGCACGGAGTCCCCCGCGGCCAGCAGCCGGGCGGTACCGGCACGGCGGGCGACCTCGGCCACCGCGCGCTGCTTGGTCAGGACCGACGGGACGAAGTACACCTTCCGCCCCTGCAGCGACATCGCCCAGCCCGCAGCCCGCGCCGTCTCGGCCTCCCCGGTCAGGTCGGGAATGCCAGCGCGGTCGTGGGCGACGAGGTAGACGAACAACCCGTCGGCGACCCGCACGAGCCGGGCCCAGCCGCCGGCGGCGGACCGCTCGGCGAGCGCCACCATCTCCGCCAGGGGGGCGCAGGCGGCGGCGACCTCGGCCGCCACGCCCGCCGCCCAGGCCGGATCGGGGACCCCGTCGACCAGCAGGTGCCCGCCGTTGGCCGCGATCGCGTAGCGCGGCCGGACCCCGAGCTTGACCCGCGCGTACTGGGCGAGGGTGCGGGTGGTGACCGGGACGAGGACGGCGAGGTCGTGCAACTCGGCGAGCAGGGCCAGCGACCGCGCCGTCGCGAACGAGATCGGCGCGCCGTCGAGGCGTTCGACCTCGACGAGCTCCGGTGCGGGTCGGTCGTCGGCCAGCAGCAGCGAGTGCCGGGAAAAGATCAGCGTCTTGTCCAGGTCACAGGCCAGCAGATGACGCGGCCCGGACGCGGCGGACGGGCCGACCGTCACGGCGGACGAGTCGGCCGTCACGGGACGTCCGGACGCCAGCGCGCGTTCGGGGTGTGGAAGACCGGTGCCGCGCCGACCGGGCGGACCAGCCCCACACAGGAGAAGGGCAGGTCCGCCATCTCCTGGACCTCGACGTCGCGGTCGGCGGCCAGTGCCAGCACGTGCGCCAGCTCGTCGAGCCGGTCGGGGGCGATGAGGATGCGCCAGGGCACCCGGCGCAGCAGGACCCGAGTCGTCTCCCCCACCCCCGGCTTCACCATGACCACGTCGGGGATGTCGAACGCGGCTGCGATGCGCTCCACCGCCGCCCAGCCCGCCCAGGTCGGACTGCGGTCGGCGGCCCACAGCCGCGGCCAGGTCTCGGCGACCTCGTCGGCCACCTCGGGGAAGTGGGCCGCCACCGTCTCGACGAAGTGCCGGGACAGATCGTGCGCCGCGAGTTCGGCGTAGTACTTCGCACCGTGGAAGTCATCCGGACCGATGTGCTCGGCGTTGAGGACGGTCCGGCTGACCAGCCCGCTCACCGTCGAGTTCAGGCAGGCGCTCGGGATGAGGAAGTCGTCGCGGGTCCCGTAGAGCGGCACGCACCGAGCCGGGTCGGCCAGTACGGCGAGGGTGTCGTCCAGCCCGAGCCGCGCCACCGCGTCGGTCAGCACCCGGGTCATCACCCCCTTGCCGGTCCAGCCGTCGACGAACTGGATCACCTCCCGGTTGTGCCGGGAGGTGAGGTAGCGGATCGCGTTCAGGTCCACGCCGCGATCCTTGATCACCGAGATCGCGTAGTGCGGGGTGTCGAGCCCGTGGCGCCAGCCATACCAGCGCCGCATCAGGATCCCCACCGGGGTACCGGCCCGGGCGATCGAGGCCAGGACCGGCTCGGGCTTGGTGACCCGTACAAGCTCCGCCACGAGGCCGGTGGCGAGCGCGACCCGGCGGGCCGACCGGTCCAGCGCCCGGTGGTAGAGCTCCAGGTAACCGGCGTCAGGCTGGTACTCGACCGGCAGGTCCTCGGAGTAGTGCCGGCCGGCCTGCATGGCCTCCTCACGGTCCTCGGTGGGCCGCTCCAAGGCGACCGCGCTGAGGTCGGTCAGCAGGAAGGTCACGTCCGCCGGATCGTATGAACCCGAGCCGACGGTGCCGGTGAGCGCGGGATCCACCGCGCCGATCCCGCTCACCGGGCGTCCCCGGGCGCACCGGTGAGCGGTCCGGCGGCGGGCGGCGCACCGGCGGGCGGCGCACCGGTCGGTCGAGGGGACGGCTGGTAGGAGGGCCGGTAGGAGGGCAGCGTCAGCACCGTGACCGGAGCGCATCGGCGTAGCTGAGTAAGCATGCCGTGGAGGCCGGTATCCGCACGGGGAGAGCTCCGGTCCGCCCCCGGGGCGACGTCCGTCTCAAAATCGACGTCCGGGACGGAGTCGACGACCACCACGATGTCGTCGTACATCCCGGGCCGGACGTTGTAGACGTGGCTGGCCCGGCCCGGGTCGTCCGGCGCGGGGAAGGTGAGGGCGGCGCGGATGGCGTAGCCGTCGACGTCGACGGGGTGGACCGGCGAACGCGTCGTGGACTGGTAGCGGATCTCACCCGGACTCGTCCGGGCCAGCGCGTCCGCTATCCGCATCGGCGTGTACATCAGTTCCTCCGTCCCGAGCACGAGCGTGCGACCCGCGGGCCGGGTCAGCGCGGCCAGTACCGTCGCGGCGACCGGCGGCACGACCTCGTCGAGGCGGTGGCGGTCGGTCAGCGACCAGCGATGACGGCCACCGTCAGGCAGGTCGGACGGCCAGTCGGCCACCAACCGGCGAACCGGGTGGGCCACCAGCGCCCCCGTCGCCCGCGCCTCGTCCCGACCGTCCGCGCCCCCGGCGAACCGGGCGCGGACCCGCGCGGCTCGGGCCGCGATCTCGGCCGGCACGGTGACGGTGGCCGTAAGCGGGGCGACGACATCCAGCCGGACCCCGAGCTCGTCGGCGAGATCGGCGAACGCGGCCCGGGCCGCGGGCGGACGGGCGTCGAGCAGCGTGGCAACCACGTAGTGCTCGCGTGGGGCGTGGGCATGCAGGATCCGGATCGTGCCGAGGGCGGTGCGCCCGGTCGACAGCTCGTCGTCGACGAGCACGATCGGCGCGCCGCACCGCAGGATCTCGCGGTCCTCGGGCATCAGCCAGTGGTGGGTCGCGTGAGAATGGGACTCCACGAACTCGAGGATCGGCGTGACACCGGGCAGCGGCCGCCGGGTGGTGTGCAGGTAGTGGCTCGTCGGGAGACCGTCGGCGACCGCGTGCCCCAACGCCGTCGCGGTCTCGCAGTAACCGATCACGATCGGACCGGTCCGCGGGCCCCCGGGCTGCTCGACCGGCGAACGCGGCACCGGCGAACCCGCAACCGGCGGGTCCGCGACCCGCTTTCCGGCCTCCTCGAAGCCGGGCAGCGCCCGGACCAGCGCGGCGACCCCGGCCCCGGCCGCGAGCGCCTCGGCCGGGGCCACCGGCAGATGCTTGCCGAGCACCCGGCTGACCAACAGGTGCGCCCGGCGTGGGTTGCGGCGCAGGGCGAGTCCCACCAGGGCGTGCAGCCCCTGGCCCGCCACATCCGCGGTGACCTGGACATCGAGGCCCAGCGCGGTCCACAGCCACATCCCTGCGGGGGCGGCCGCTGGGATGTGGGCGGGCACGGGCGCGGCCGGGTGAGGGATGGGCGCGCCGGTGGGGGCGTCTGTCCCCGCCGTCGCCGTCATCGGGCATTCCGCTGGCCGAGACGACCGTGCGTCGCCGCCAGCACCTCGACGAAGGTGTCGCCCTCGCGCAGGACACCGAACGCGCGCGCCCGGCGGATCACCGCCTCGGCCCAGGCCCGGTGCGGACGCAACTCGTTCATCTTGTTCGCGTAGCTGCTCGGCCGTACCCCGCCGGCATCCCCGTCGAGGACGGTCTCGGCATCGGTGTACTCCTCCTGGGTGACGACGTGCAGCGCGTGCACGGCGGGCACGTGGCTGGGATGGATCACCGTCTTGCCGATCAGGCCGTTGGCCTTGTCCAGAACGACCTCCCGGATCAGCCGGTCAAGGTCGGCGGAGACCAGTTCGCTGCGCATCCGGATCGCATCCTCCCCGCCGTCGACGCGGTCCGCCTGCGCGAACGGGGTCACCCGCAGCGAGCTGACAAAGAGCCGTTCCGGCTGGGCGAAGTACTCCCAGACCGGTCCGGTCACGACGTGGTCACCGCCCCGCGCACAGATATTCACGATGTCGGCGATGCAGTCCCGGACGACAGCGATGTCGTAGATCGTCAGATCGCGGTCACGGCGCAGCCCGAACAGCCCACACAGGTCCGTCGCACCGAGCCGGATCGCCAGCACCTGGTCGGCGTGCTTGTCGACCAGCCGCCGGACCGCCGACAACGCCTCCACCCGGGTCTCCCGGTTGATGACCTGCGGGCTCTCCAGCACCGGCATGGCCCACAGCGGGCGACCGACCGTCTCGGAGGCCCGCAGCACCGCCTCCATCGCCGCCTCGCCACCCTCCTCGGCGAACTTGGGCAGCACGAACCCGGCGAGACACCCGACTCCGGCCGGCCCGAGCCGGTCGACAAGATCCGGGATCTGCCCGACCGCGCGGACCCGGACGAACAGCAGTGGTATCGCGCCCGCGGCCCAGGGGGGCTCCGCCGCGAGCGCGCGCAACGCGGCGACGACGTTGGCCTCGGCGGCGGCCACCTCGGTGTCAGCGATGGAGTCCTCCAGGCAGAGAACCATCGAGGTCACCCCCGCCGCGGTCTGTCTGTGCACGTCCGACGCCAACCGGGGGCGCGTCCCCGGGGCGTAGAGGGTCGCGCCGAGCGCGGTGGCCAGCAGACGACGATCATCATTCACGGCGATGTCCTCCGGCGGCCGGAGGAACAGTGCGTCAACCGTCTCGGGGCCCAGAAAGGCGAAGTGGCGCAAGCAGCGTTCTCCTCGTCAAAGGCAGGGGCGTCGTTCGACGAGCATCCCGAAACGGTGCGCGCCGACCGGAGCCGGCAAGATCGTGAAACGTCGCCTCTCGGTGACGGTACCTGGCGAATGGCCTCCGACGACAGACGGCGGGAACTGACAGCCAGCCGACACACAGCGGCCATCTCGGCGCCATCTACGGGGCGCCGACCTGCGGCGCAGCGTCCGCGAGCGGCCAGCCACCAGTCGGCAGCGGGCGGCCGAGGCGCCGCCCGCCCCCCACGAACTCGACTAACTGGCGCCGGATCCGAAGAGCTTCTTGTACATGGCGGACGCCTTCGGGTTCTGACCGCCGTTCGTGATGGTCGAGCAGACGTTTCCGGGAGTGGGGTCGCTGAAGTAGGCCTCGTAGCCCATCACGTCGCTGGCCGCCTTGAAGGTGTCGAACATCTTCTGGATGTAGAAGGGATTGTCGCCACCGCCGTCACCGCTGCAGGAGGCCACCCCCCATTCCCCGACGCCGACCTTCTTCCCGTGCTCCCGGGCGAACCTGATCACGTAGCACAGGCCGTTGACGTCCTCGCACTGCTTGTTCCACGTCGCCTCGTCCTTCGACGGGGGGAAGTGATCGTAGGGGTCGATGCCGACATAGTCCACGTACTCGTCGCCGGGGTAGGCGCCCCAGGGGCTGTTGCCTCTGGGCACTGGGGAGGCGTGCGCGTTGAAAGTCCAGTCGATCTTGACTTCGGGGTCGGTGGACCGGATGGCGGTCGCGATCTTCCGGAAACACTCCCGGAACGCCGTCGGGTCGGCGTCCGTGTGCCAGTACATGAATGTTCCGTTAAACTCCCAGCCGATCCGGATGATGGAGTCCGCCCGGCCGTGCGCCACGAGGAAACTGCCGAGCTTCTTCCATTCGGAGTCGTACTCGCCTCGGGCGCAGGCGGCGTTGTTGCCCTGGCCCTTGGGGAATGTCGGCTGGCTGATCAGCAGCTTGCCCTGGAAACCCTTGAAGAGATCCACCGGCCAGGACGGCTCCACCAGCCCGCCCCAACCCTGGTTGCGGCTCGTGTAGACGTGGACGATGTCGTTCGGCCGGCCGCGCCAGTCACCGAACTCGACGAGCTGCGCGAGCTGATGCGACTGGAACCCCGACAGCCACGGCAGGCCCGACCTCGTCCCACCGGCGCCGGTGCCCGTCGATCCCGTACCGGGGGTCGGGCTCGCCCCGGACGGGGTGGCGGTCGGCGTCGCGGTTCTCCTGGCGGGGGCGGTCGAGCCGGCGCTCGCGGACGGCGCGGGGGACGGCGACGCGGACGCCGAACCGGCGGCGGACGTGGCGGACGGGGACGGCGCGGGCGAGACGGCCGGGCTCGGCGAGGTGCCCGCGGACGCGCCCTGCTGCCTGGGAGACGGCGACGTCGAGGGCGCCGTCTTCACCACCGGTTCGTCGGGAAGAGCCGGGGCGGCCTGGAACGCCCGGGCGGCCGCCTCCGGTCCGGTCA
>NZ_CDWRCM010000044.1:7737-18937 GCF_977927585.1 Frankia sp. CcWB2
CATCAAGGGCGTCGGTCGCCGTGGCCGTGCCCTGGGTGGCCTTGACGTTGACGGTTCCCGCGAAGTCCGCCGGCACCCGGAAGCCGAGGATGAAACGGCCGTCGGCGTCCGCCCGGGTGAGCGCGCTGCCGCCCAGCTTGGCCGTCTCCGCCACGACGGTGACATCATCACCCGCGGTAAAACTGCGGCCACCGACGAGCACGATGTCCTGGTCGAAGAGGACGAGGGTGATCCGGCTGCGCGCCTGCGGGCTCAGCGTGGTGAGCGGAACGCCCTGCGTGCGGCCACTGCCCGCGTCGCCCCCCGCCCGGCTGGATCCGCTCGTCGCGGATGGCGACACGGCCGGAGTCGGCGACGGTGAGTTTCCCGCGGCGCGGGCCAGCGGGGTGACCGCCTGGAGGAGACCCACCACGAACACGGCTATCAGGCCGATCCGGGCTCCGGTCCGGACCCGACGCTGGGTGTGGATCCGGCCGCTGCGGGGTCGTCGATGGGCTGGGGGAATCGGCCGGCCGACCGGAGGGGCGGGTCGGCCGCGGATGATCGAGGCCATGCTCGCGCGCTGCCTTTCGGTGTTGGCGTGACATGCTCCCGTCGGATCACCCGGCACGCGACGGCGGAGCATGGCCGGACCACGACCCACGATGGGCGTCCCCTCCGAGCGGACCGCTCGCACGGCAACCGCTCATCGCTCCACCGGACTCGACCCATGCCTCACCAGGCGAGTCGACCGGGCACCGTCAGGTGCCCGGTCGTGAACCCGACCGTCCCCGACCTCGCAGCCGGAACGATTCGACAGGTGCTCCACCCAGGTAACCGATACACACCTGGGCGGTACTGGGACTAGGAGTGATGAGGCCAATCGTAAACGGCGCACCCCAGCCAAGGAACAGCACCCTCATGAATACTTTCCGTAGTAGCGCATATGTTGTAGATCTGGTGCTACAAATCCCGAGGTAACCGCCATAAATCAACGAAAAGACAAGAAGAAATGAGCCGGAGCGGACCACAGAGAGCACACTCACCCGGGATCGCTCCGGATCATCGAATGACCAGTGCGTCGTCCGGTGGTTGGGTGATGGTCCATCCAGTCGGGTGCACCAGCGCCGGCAACAGCCGGACTCCCCAGGGCAGCTGGGCGCCGTCCAGGGTGACGTCGATGGTCCGGGTGCCGGCCTGGTCCACAGCGGCGAGCCGAGACAGCTCGTGGGCCTCCGCGGCCACCCGCGGCGGTACGGTTCCCGGCCGCGCGAACAGGATCAGATCTCCGGCCGGACCGGTGGTGTGCACCTGTACCCGTAGGGTGCGCCGCCGCCAGCCGGACCTGCTCACGGTGTAGGTGACGGTCGGCTGGGCGACCGGAGCCGGCGGCGGTGACGCGGGGCCGGTGGGCGGGCCCGCCGGCGGGTTCGTCTGCGCCTCCGGCGCGTGCTCCGGGACCGGACGGACCGGCACCGGATGGAGGGGGCCGGTGGTCATGGGCGGCGGGTAGGTGCCCGTGGCCGTAGGCAACGGCACAGCACCCGTCGCCGTAGGCAACGGATAGCCCCCGGTGCGGGGCTGGGTCGGCCCACCCAGCGACTGCATCGTGATCGGGTCGGCGACGGCACCGACCACCGACCGGCCCGAAACCACGCCGGCCGAAACCACGCCGGCCGAGCCTCCCGGGCTGCTCCCGGACGCCGCCGGCATCGGGGGTGGATCAGGACGCGTCGCGGGGCGCGCCAGCACTGAGACGCCGGCCGCGACCATCCGGGCCACGCCCCCCGACCGGTACACCGGGTAGCAGGCCACGTGGTAGGCCCACCCGTCCCGCGGCGCGGCGAGATGCCAGCCGCCCTTGATCTCCAGGCTGGTGTTGGTGACCTTGGCGCCCGCGGCGTAGGGATCATCCGGTCCGGTCGGCGGTTGGTCGCGGCGCCAGAGCACCCGCGCCTCGGTGACCCCCGGCGGCAGCTGGAAGGACAGCACGATCGAGTCGCCTCGATCGTCGGCGCGCAGGTCCCGCACGGGTTCGATGGCGAGGTGACGCACGGCCCGGCCGACGACGGCCGTCCCGCCATGGACCGTCAGCGGCGTGTAGATGACCTCGCCGACCTGTGCCGCCTCGCTGACCTGCCCGGAACGGCTCAGTCCCACAAGACGTGACGAATCGGTGATGGCAGCGAGCGACACGTCGCTGCCTTCTGGCCCGATGCCGATCATCGGCAGGGGCCCCGACCCCGGGTAGGGCCACGGGCCGGTACTGGTCGCGTAGGCGGTACTGGTCGCGTGGGCGGTGGCGACGGGGACGGCCGGCGGCTCCGGCACCGGGGTCGCGTAGATCCGCACCTCCCAGCCGGGCGGCGGCGTCCAGCGCAATGTGGTCCGCCCGGCGGCGGTGACCACCGTGAGGTCATGGACGGGCCGCGGGCGGGCGGCCAC
Organism: Frankia sp. CcWB2; assembly: GCF_977927585.1. Lineage (NCBI taxonomy): Bacteria > Bacillati > Actinomycetota > Actinomycetes > Frankiales > Frankiaceae > Frankia > Frankia sp. CcWB2. Next base: position 10,162 of record NZ_CDWRCM010000044.1, read on the forward strand.
CTCCAGCGTCACCTCGGCCCCGGGGGTCCGGGCCGGGGGTCCGGGCCGGGCGTCCCTGCGCGTCCTGGTATTCGACGAAGACGCGGTAGCGATAGGTCACGCCGACGACGACATCGGTGTCGTGGAAGAGGCCGCCGGTGCCCCGCGCCCGCCGGGGCGGCTGGCTGACCGCGGCGGGCGGTGCCACCGTCCGCTCCACTGTCACGGCGGCCAGCGCCCCGCCGAGGCTCCAGTCCAGGCGGATCCCGGCGGCGGTGCGCTCGGCCCGCAGATCGGTGATGTCCCGGGTGAAGACGAGCGGGGCGGCCTCCACCGGCACGGAACGGCGCTCACCGCAGAGGGCGGTCACCTCGTATCGCACCGGCGTCCAGGCGGGGGCGCCGGCATCGCACAGCTCCGTCGAGCGGGTGGTACCGAGGCTGCTCCGCCCCGGGGCCACCCCCTGGCCGTCGCTAACTTCCACGGGCACGATGCGTTCCACCCGGTAGGAGACCGCTCCCCCGACCGAGGGCGAAGCACGCCACCACAGCTGCACCGAACCGTCGGGGCCAGGCACCGCGGTCAGGTCGGACGGCGGGGAGAGCGGCAGGGCCGCCATCGCCGCGAGCGCCTCCCGGTTGTCCGCCGCCGTCGCGAGGACCGCGGCGAGGGCGACCTCCTGGTCCTCGGGTGGTAGCGCGCGCCGCCTCGACCCGCCGGCGGATCACCGCCTGGGCGGCAATGAGCTCGGCCAGTACCTCGGCCGGTTTCCGGCCGTCGGGGCCGGGGACGTCGGCGGCCTGTGCCGCGAGCCAGCGGGCGTCGGCGAGCGCCGCATCCGCCCGGCACGCCGCGCGGGCCTCGGCGAGGGCTCGCCAACCGGCGTCCGCGGCGCCCAGCGCGGCGGAGACCCGGGCTCCCAGTTCCTCCGCCGTCCCGGCGACCGGCCCACCGACGGCGGCCAGCACCGGATGGGCGGTCGTGAGGATCTCGCCGGCCTGGCGGGGATGACCGCCCTCCAGGGCGCGGCGCACCGCGACGAGCGCCTCGGCCGCCTCCCTGGCCTGGCGCAGGCTGTGCCCGCAGTGCCGGCAGACGACCGCCGCCGCCTCGGTCATCGATCCGCAGGACGGGCAGGTGGTGTAGAGGTCGGTGTCGCAGTACCGGCAGTGCCGCACGGACCCGGCCGCCTCCGGCCGGCCGCATCCCGGGCATACCACATAGTCGACGACCCCGCCGACGTTCACCGCGGCGCCGAGCTCCCGGGCCGCCTCCAGGACGACGGACTTCGCCTGAGCCGCGGTCAGTCCGCGCCCGGTCGCGAGCGCCGCCCGGACGAGACCCTCGAAGGCGACCGCGGTGAGCTCGCCGTCGAGCACGACGTGTTCCTCGACCGCGGGCCGCAGCTCGTCCACGGCGTCCGCCATCAGCCCAACGGTGTACGCGGCGGGGTCACCCTCGATCAACCGGGCGGAGACGAGGGCGAGCAGGTCCGCGGTGACCGTCTTCTCCCGGTCATGGGGACGGTGGTGGTTGCCCGCCACCATCACGGCGTACGCGGCCCGCAGCCGCTCCGGTGAGGCGTCCGGGGCCAGCCCCAGGAAGGCCCACAGCGACGCCGTCGAGACCCGGTCCCCGCCGCGCAGGGCGCACAGCTCGCCGAGCCGTTCAGAGATCTGCCGGCGGACCTCGGTCGGCAGCGGTTCGACGCCCCCGCCGACGGCGTCGATGATGATCTGCTCCCGGCTCAGACGAGCATCGAACTCCTCGACCGTCACCCCGGCGGCGACGGCGAGGCGGCGCAGGCCGTCCACCCGGGATGCCGGGATGCCGCCGAATCGCTCCCGGACGGTGGCGAGATAGCCGTCGACCTTGGCGAGACGCTCGGCGTCACCGCTACGCCGGGCCACCAGCACCCGGGCGCGGACCCGTTCCCGGGAGTCCGCGTCCCGCAGCGGCTCCTCCCATTCCGCCCGCCGACGGACAAGCTCGGCGGCAAGGGTCGCGTACTTCGCCGAGTTGCGTTCCCGCTGCAGGAAGGCGAGCACCCGCACCAGGTGCGCCCCGACGTCGGAGCCGGTGTACGCCACCGTCGGATCGAGACCCGCGAGGAGGAACGGGTCGGTGGTGTCCAGGGAGGCACAGGCCCGCAGCGGCGCCAGCACCCGCTGGCGATAGCCGCTGCCGTCGAACGCCGCGCTCACCGATCCACCTTCGTCCCACGTGCCCACCGCGCCCGCCATGCCCGCCGGGAATCGGCCGGCGGCCCGTCGTCAGGCGCCGCTCGTGAAGCGGCCGTCGACCACTCCACACCTGAGAGTACGAAGCCGCGCCTCGGCGCGGGCCGCGGACGCCAGGTTGGCACCGCCCGCACGCACTGCGCGCACCCACGTCCCCGCGAGGCCTGGAAGGCGCTCCACCGGACGCGGTGCCTGGTCAGGCTGAACCCTATCCACTCCGGCGTCGGCCGCCGCGGGCCGGAACACTCGTGCGGGAACACTCGTGGGGGAGGCCGAACGGCCCCCTCGGGCACCGGCGCCGATCAGCCGGGGCCCGATCCGCCGGGGGGCCTCAGTCCCGCTGCTTGAGCAGGCTGACCTTCGCCGACGACGGCCCGCATCTCCTCCGAGCCGACCCCGGCGCGCACCTCGAGCACCAGGGGGGTGGCCGCGCCCTCGTGCGAGGCGGTGACCTGGATCGTCTGGTCCCCGCCCATCGTGAAGGTCACCTCAACGGGGGTGCCCAACGGGTGGCCAGGCGGAATCCCGCTGATGGAGCCGGCGACGATCACCTTGTTGTCGTCGATCGCCGTGGACTCGGCGGTGGTGCCCTGCTCGAAGACCCGGATGTCCACCTCGGCCTGATCGTCGACGACGGTGTAGAAGGTCCGGGTGACGGCGATAGGCAGCGGGTCGTTCTGGTGGGCGAGGAAGGCCGCGACCGGTGTGCCCCGATCCTCGGTGAAGATCCCGAAGCCACGCGACGTGACATTCGTCACCTTCGTGCGGACGAGATCAACCACGGAGGCGGTCGCGAGTCCCGCCTCCTCGGCGCTGGCGGCAGCCGCCTTCTCCACGTCCACGGCGTCAGCTGCGGCGAGTTCCTGGTCGGGACGTAGATGCCCGCTGGCGACCAGGTTCGCGTGGACCTCCCGCTCCAGCGCCTTCTTCTGCCCGTACACCGCGGCGCCCTTGGCGACGGCAAGATCGAGATCGGCAAGCCGGGAGGTGAGCCCGAAGGACTCCTGCAGCCGGCGGGCCACCGCCGGTGTCTTGCTCATGCCCCCCACCAGCAGGCACAAGTCGATCTTCTCGACACCTTTCTCTCGGGCCGGCGCCAGCACCGAGCCGGTCAGGTCGAGAGTGCGCCGCAGCAGCGGGCCGGTGATCTCCTCGAAGACGGTCCGGGTCACCGGCACGCTTGTGCGTCTGCCGTTGTGCACGACCAGCACGTCGACGCTGTCCCGGCCGGACAACGCCAGCTTCGCGTCCTCGGCCGCGGCCAGCAGCTCCTGCTCGTCATAGACGTCGTCGAGCGGGTCGCCCGCGTCGGGCTGCGCCTCGGTGAACTTCTGCGCCAGGTAGCGGACGAGTTCATTGTCCCAGTCCGCACCGCCCAGCTCGTGGTCGCCATCCGTGGCGACCACGGTGATCGCGCCCTCGCTCAGCCTGATAACCGTGGTGTCGAACGTGCCACCGCCGAGGTCGTAGACCAGCACGGTCGACTCCTCGGCCCCGTCCTGGCCGAATCCGTAGGCGAAGGCGGCGGCGGTCGGCTCGTTGATGATGTCGACCACGTTGAGGTCGGCGAGCTCGCCGGCCAGCTTCGTCGCCTTGCGCTCCTCGTCACCGAAGTACGCGGGCACGGTGATCACTACATCGGTGACCGGGACACTGGTCGCGCGTTCGGCGTCCGCGGCGAGCGCCTTGAGCACCAGGCTCGACACCGCGGAGGCGCTGTACTCCGCGTCATGCGCCACGAACCGCCAGTCCGACGCGCCCATGTGCCGCTTGACCAGCCGGGCGACGTCGTCGGGACGGATGCGAGCCTGGCGTTTGGCCTGGGTTCCCACCACGAAAGAGGTTGGGCCCTCCGCCCCAGTGTCGAACAGGACGACCGAAGGCGTCGTCGGCTGGGACTCGATGTTGCGGATCACTTCCGGTCGGCCGTACTCGTCGACCTGGGCGATGCAGGAGTAGGTCGTGCCCAGGTCGATCCCGAACACCTTGGTGCCTGCCACCGTCTAATTCTTCCCTTCACAAGCCTCGTAGCGTTCGCCGCGGTGCCCGCCCTCCGCGGCTCAGCGCGATCGGTAGACCTCGGTCTCCGCCGGTCGGACGACCGTGGTCTCGCCGCGGACGAAGCCCGGACGAACAGTACGAGCGATCGTCCCGTCCCGTCCCGGGTCGTCCGTCAGCACCCGACGCACCCCAGGTGCCGCGCCGGGTCGAAGGTCCCGCCCGGCACCGCTGTATACGGGCGGACGTCCACAGCGACATCGAGCACCTGGAGCAGCTGCTTACGCAGGATGCCGGCGACACTCTGCGGATCGTCGGCCCCCAGGCTATCCATTTGATCATGAAGTCGAATCAACCCCCGCAGAAGGGGGGCCATGGCTTCGGTAAGTTCACCACTACGTAGCCGGGCATTCTCAGCGTGCAATCGGTCCACGAGTTGGGTATCGTGCCGCCGTAGCCGGGCCAATTCGTCGACGCGGCTCGCGAGGCGTTCCAGCGCCACCGCCTGGACAGCACCGATCGAACCCACCAGATCCGTCCCGCCGCCGTCAGGGCCCGGGCTGCCCGCGGGGCAGGCCTGATCCGCCGGGCCGCCCTGAGGAACCTGATCATCCTGAGCCGCGGTGCCGCCGTGGCCGGCCGGGCCACGCTCCCCATCCCGTTGATCCGGGCCTGTCGGGGACCGTGTCGGCGTCACCGGTCCGGCGTGCTCGGATGCCACGGCCGGCTCCGGCCCGCCGGGCCAGACCTCCTCGGGCCCGGCCTCCTCGGGGCCAGCCGCCCCGAGGTCCCCGCCCTCGGAACCGCCGTCCCGGAGATCACCGTTCTCGAGGTACTCCTGCCGGGAACCGTCGGGGGCGTAGGAACCGTCGCCAGGGTAGTCGCTGCCGTCCGCGCAAGGTCCGGCGCCGGGAAACGGGTCGGTTGCGCCGGGAAACTCATCCCGCGCCCCATACCCCGATCCGGCATGGTCCCCGTAGCCACTCGACCCGCCGTGGCTCGGCGGCGAGGGGGACCATGCCGAGGCGTTCCGTGCCGGGAACCGGTCCTCCCCCGGCGGATAGGCGTCCACCGGAACCTGCCGTCTCCGGCCCTGCTCCCAGCCGGCCGCTCGCGAAGGATCGGCGTATGCCGGGTCGGCCTGGCCCGGCTCGGCGCCAGGCACCGGCCCGCCGCGATCATCGGCGGAGTATCGCCCGGGTCGCTCCCGGCCTTGCCCGGAAGCCGGGTCACGATCAGGATGAGATCGGTGCCCGGGGTGGGCCCGCTGGTCGGAGCTCGCGCGGTCGGCGCGCGTCCGCTCGGGTGAGGGCTCGCGACGTGGCTGGAACATCGAGTATCGATCCTCCTCGCCGACGGGCGGCGGGACCGGATGGCTCATCGCGGGCTACCGGCGTCATTTGCGGCCAGCGGTCCAGTTCAGGCCCCAGCCGTAGGCCTCGTCAAGCTCGCGGTGACCGCTGACGTAGCGGACCTCCCGGCTGACCTTGAAGTCGTTGCCGGTATTGGTCAGCAGGGCAACGGCGCACATCCGGACGCCGCCGGCCCGCTCGTCCAGCCGGACCTCGATCGGGGCACCCTGCGCCGGAGTCAGGGTGACCACCGCGTCGGCCTGGTCGAACGAGGCCACCCCCTCGTAGATGAAGGCAAACACGAGGATGCGGCGGATCTGGGAGATGGCGGCGAGGTTCACGTACAGGTTCTCGCCACCGACCGCGGCGCCCGTGCGGTCGTCCGCGTCGAGGTTGATGAAGGGGGGGTCCGTGAAGGAGCCGAACGCATCGCCCAAGGCCTGGACCACACCCGCACGGCCGTCGGAGAGTTCGAACAACGCGGCGAGGTCGAGATCAATGCCGCCGCCCGCGGCGCCCAGCACCCGCTTGAGGAAGCCGCCCTTCTGCTGGCCGCCGCCCGGCTGCTGGTTCCAGTTGAGGTTCACGTGCAGCCGCCCGCCACCGCCCTGCTTGCTCAGCGAGACGGTCGGCGCGGATTTCGTCAGTGTCACCTTGCTCAGTGAGACCGAGCCGGAACCGGCCGCCGGGGTGGCGGGACGTTTGCTGTAGTCGATGCCCATGGTCCGCTCCCTCGCGGTAGCTGGGCGTCATCCATGATCAGATAATCATCGCCTGGCAGGATCGGACGCCGGTACCCGACGATGTCACATCCGCGGCGGTACTCTCCAGACCGGCCGCCCGGGCCCGGTTGCGCCGGGCAGCTGTCACCGCCCGGCGCACGGCGCTACAGCGGGGCGCCGACGACCTCCCGTGGCTGCCCCGGGCCGCCCTCGCCCTCGCCCGGGACGGACCCGGCACCCGCCGAACCGCGCTCGGCGGACCGGTGGCGGATGGAGGACAGCAGCGACAGACCGATGAAAGCCACCCCGATGATACCGGTGACGATCTCCGGAACCTCGGTCTCGATCGAGATGCCCAGGATGACGGCCAGCGCCCCGATCGCATAGTGGGCACCGTGCTCGAGGTAGATGTATTCGCCGAGGGTGCCCCGCTGGACCAGGTAGACGGTCAGGGACCGGATGTACATCGCGCCAGTCCCGAGGCCGGCCGCGATGATGAAGATGTTCTGGGAGATCGCGAAGGCACCGACGACCCCATCGAATGAGAACGACGCGTCGATGACCTCGAGGTAGAGGAAGAGGAACGCGGCGGCCTTGCCGGTGGCGAGCACCAACTTCGGCGGGCCGGCGGTGCCGTTCAACCGGGCCGGGGCCAAGCCGGCCGACTCGGCGGCGGAGCCGGAGTCGTCGTCATCGGCGCCCACACCGCGGGCCTCGAAGAACTCGCCGAGTCCCCGCACGCCCAGATAGGTCGCGAGCCCCGCCAGCCCGGAGAGCAGCACCTGCTGCTGGTGGCCGCCGGCGAAGGCCTGGCCGACCACCAGCAGGGCGATGAGCCCGAGCACGATCGGAACCACATCGAGCTGGCCCGCCCTGCGCAGCGGCTCCTCCAGCTTCTTGATCCACTGGATCTCCCGTTCGGGGTCGAACAAGAAGTCCAGGAACAGCATGAATAGGAAGATCCCGCCGAACGCGGCGATGGCCGGATGCGCGTCATCCAGTTTCTCCGCGTACCGGGCACTGTCGTTCAGCGCCAGGTCGAAGACCTCGACCGGACCGAGATGCGCGGTCAGCGCCACGATGGCGATCGGGAAGACCAGACGCATGCCGAACACCGCGATCAGGATGCCGAACGTCAGGAAGATCTTCTGCCAGAACTGGCTCATCCGGCCAAGGATCGTCGCGTTGATGACGGCGTTGTCGAAGGACAAACTGATCTCGAGCACCGCGAGGATCGCGACAAGCGCCGCGGCCCGGGGGCCACCGATCACCCCCGCCGCGGCCACCCCGATAACAGTGATCCCCAAGGACCATCCGAAGACTCGCAAGGCGTGCACGCCTACCAACACCCTCCCGGACCGGTCGCCAGATCCCGGCCGCGCCGCGCGGGCGGATCCGCGGTCCGTCGGATCCCGCATCGCTCAAGCATCACCGGAGACCGCATCGTCCGCGGCCTACTGGCCCGGTGCGGCGGTCGTCGGCATCGTAACTGCTCGTCTGGTGGGCGCGACCTGACAAAAGTGGTACACCCGATGTGTATCGCTTTATCTGTACATGTCACCCACACACGGCCGGATCCCTAGTATCCGGTCATTACCGGACCGGCCGTCCGGACCCACCGGCCCGGTCAGACCCGCCGGCAGGTCGGGCCCGGTCGCCTGACCGAGCCCGACCGCGCACCCGGGGTTCAGACGTTGACGCCGAAGTCGCGCGCGATCCCGGTCAGACCCGAGGCGTAGCCCTGTCCGACGGCTCGGAACTTCCAGTCCGCGCCGTGCCGGTAAACCTCGCCGAACACCATAGCCGTCTCGGTGGAGGCGTCCTCGGTGAGGTCGTAGCGGGCGATCTCGCTGCCGCCGGCGCCGTTGACGATCCGGATGAAGGCGTTGCGGACCTGGCCGAAGCTCTGCTGCCGCGAGTCCGCGTCATAGATCGAGACCGGGAAGACAATCTTGTCAATCTCCGATGGCAGGGTCGTGAGGTTCACCATGATGGCCTCGTCGTCGCCCTCACCCTCGCCGGTCAGGTTGTCGCCCTGATGCTCGATCGCGCCGTCGGGGCTCTTGAGGTTGTTGAAGAAGACGAAGTGCCCGTCCGACGCGACCTTGCCGTCGGCCCGGCACGCGATGGCGCTCGCGTCCAGGTCGAAGTCCGCGCCGGTTGTGCTCCGAACGTCCCAGCCGAGTCCGACCAGGATGTTGGTGAGTCCGGGCGCCTCCTTGGTCAGCGACACGTTGCCGCCCTTGCTGAGGCTGACTCCCACTGCTCTCCTCCTGCTGTGCGTTGTTCGAAAGGGCCGCTGTTCAGATGTTGCCGCTGTTCAGATGTCTCGGAGGCCGCTCAGGCGGCCCCCCGCGGAAGCCGTCGGCCCGGGGCAAGGTGCGCCCCGGGTGTCCCCGGCATCCGGGCGCCGGCAGCCTACTGCGCGGCGTGAACGCCACAGTGACTCTCCGCCCGCGAAGGCCACGTGGCCGGAGTACTGTGC
>NZ_CDWRCM010000044.1:19043-23372 GCF_977927585.1 Frankia sp. CcWB2
GCGGGACGAACGAGTGGGCCGCGAGGTTCCCGCGGCCGGCGCCACACCGCCCCGGCGCCGTCCCGTTGCCGCGCCGGCTCCGCCCGGATCGTCCCGGTGCCGCTCGCCCTCCACGATCGAACCACCCCTTTACGCGCCGGTAACCGCGGCGGAACACCACCCAAGCTACCCCGACCCCACCACACAACATCACCACAATGATTCCGGAATGCGCCGGGCGTCCGCCGCCGGGGCCCGGTGACGCTCCGGCCTCGACCCCGCACCCGGAACACCACAACGGAGGAGGTTCGGACGTTCGACAGGGCCACAACTGGGGAACATCGCCTTCAGCGCGGGCCATCCGGGCGGGACGGACCGACCCACCCCAACGACAACAATCGCCCATGCGATGGTCGCGGGCAGTTCACACAGAGGTGTCGCCAATCGCCACGTGCAGGGCGGACCATTGAGGTGTGGTTCGTCTGGATAAGGTCGTCATGATGATCGGACGTTCAGTAGGCCGGGTTGTCATCTCCGATGTGACACCGACCGTCTCGTGTGGCCAGTGGCCGGCGCGGGCGGTCGCGGGCGAAATTCTCACCGTCGGTGCAACGGTGTTCCGCGAGGGTCATGACCTCATCGGCGCGAACGTCGTGCTGTCAGGTCCCGACGGGCAGGGAACTCCGTTCACCCGGATGCGGTCCGTTGGCCCCGGGACCGACCGTTACGAGGCGGAGATCACCGCCGGGACCGAAGGCCTGTGGGGATATCGGGTCGAGGCGTGGGCTGATCCGCTCGCCACCTGGCAGCACGGTATCGCCCTCAAGGTCGGCGCAGGCCAGAACACGGACGAACTCGCGGTGGACTTCGAGGACGGTGCGCGCCTGCTGCTGCGGGCCCTGCCCGGGCTCCCCGAACCGCGCCGGGCGGAGATCGCCCTCGCCGTGGCCGCGCTGCGCGACGACAATCGCACCGACCCCCGCGACCGGATCGCCGCGGCCCTCGATCCTCGGCTGGTGAGCCTGCTGGACGCCTGCCCGCTGCGCGAGCTGGTGACCCGCTCGCCGCTGTACCGGGTGTGGGTGGATCGTCGGCGCGCCCTCTACGGCAGCTGGTACGAGATGTTCCCGCGCTCGGAGGGCGCGAGCCTCGACCCGCCCCGGTCCGGGACCTTCCTCACCGCGGCCGAACGCCTGCCCGCGGTCGCGGCGATGGGCTTCGACGTGGTGTACCTGCCGCCGATCCATCCGATCGGCGAGGTCAACCGCAAGGGTCCCAACAACACCCTCACTCCCGGTCCGACAGACCCCGGCTCGCCGTGGGCCATCGGCAGCGAACACGGCGGCCACGACGCCGTGCATCCCGGCCTCGGCACGATCGACGACTTCGACCTGTTCGTCGCCCGGGCACGCTCGCTGGGCATGGAGATCGCGCTCGACCTCGCCCTGCAGTGCGCGCCGGACCATCCATGGGCGAAGCATCACCCGGAGTGGTTCGTCGTGCGCAGCGACGGCTCCATCGCCTACGCGGAGAATCCGCCGAAGAAGTACCAAGACATCTATCCGCTGAACTTCGACGCCGACCCGACCGGGCTCTACCAGGAGATACTACGCGTTGTCCGGTACTGGACTGCACACGGAGTACGAATCTTCCGTGTCGACAATCCGCACACAAAGCCCGTCGAGTTCTGGGAATGGCTCATCGCCCAGGTGAAGTCGACCGAACCGGATGTGCTCTTCCTCGCGGAGGCGTTCACCCGGCCGGCGATGATGCACACGCTCGCCAAGGTCGGTTTCACCCAATCATATACCTATTTCACCTGGCGCAACACGAAGTGGGAGCTCGAGAAGTACGCGCGCGAACTGGTGTCGGCCGCGCACTACATGCGGCCGAACTTCTTCGTCAACACCCCGGACATCCTGCCGGAGTACCTGCAGCACGGCGGCCCGGCGGCGTTCCAGATCCGGGCGGTGCTCGCGGCGACGCTGTCGCCGACCTGGGGCGTCTACGCCGGGTACGAGTTGCGCGAGAACACCCCGGTCCGACCGGGCAGCGAGGAGTACCTGGACTCCGAGAAGTACCAGTACCGGCCGCGCGACTGGGCCGCGGCGGAGCGTGCGGGCCAGTCGCTCGCGCCGTACCTGACCAGACTCAACCAGATCCGCCGCGCCCACCCCGCCTTGCAGTGGCTGCGCAACCTCCACTTCCACCATGCCGACGGGGACGAGATCATGGTCTTCTCCAAGCGGGTGGACTCCCTGCGAGCAGACGACACGGGTCCCGGGGACACGGCCGCTGCCGACACCGTGCTCGTCGTCGTCAACCTCGACCCGCACGCTCCCCGGGAGACCACCGTGCGGCTCGACATGCCGGCCCTCGGCCTCGGCTGGGAAGACTCCTTCGAGGTCACCGATGAGATCACTGGTGCCGCCTACGCGTGGGGCAAGCAGAACTACGTGCGGCTGGACCCGGCGGTCGGGCCCGCGCACGTCTTCGCTGTGCGGGCCCGGCCGTGATGGATTCTGAGCCTCTCAGCGAACCGATCGGCGAGCACGCCCCCGGCCCGGCCCCCGCCATGCCGAGCGGGGAGACCTTACGCGACCCGCGCTGGTTCAAGCGGGCCGTGTTCTACGAGGTGCTCATCCGCGGCTTCGCGGACTCCAACGGCGACGGCACCGGGGACATTCGCGGCCTGATCTCCAGACTCGACTACCTGGAGTGGCTCGGCGTCGACTGTCTGTGGCTGCTGCCAATCTACTCCTCGCCGTTGCGTGATGGCGGCTACGACATCAGTGACTACTTTCAGATCCTACCGGAATTCGGCGACCTCGGCGACTTCGTCAGCCTGGTCGACGAGGCCCACCGCCGGGGCATCCGGATCATCGCGGATCTGGTGATGAACCACACCTCGGACGCCCACCCCTGGTTCCAGGCGTCCCGCTCCGACCCCGACGGGCCGTTCGGGGACTTCTACGTCTGGTCCGACAGCGACGAGCTGTACCCGGACGCCCGGATCATCTTCGTGGACACCGAGAAGTCGAACTGGTCGTGGGATCCGGTCCGCGGTCAGTACTACTGGCACCGTTTCTTCTCCCACCAGCCCGACCTGAACTATGACAACCCCGAGGTCCAGGAGGCGATGCTGGAGGTCCTGCGCTTCTGGCTCGATCTCGGCATCGACGGGTTCCGGCTCGACGCGGTCCCCTACCTCTATGTCCGGGAGAACACCAACGGCGAGAACCTGCCGGAGACCCGCGAGTACCTCAAACGGGTCCGCAAGGAGGTCGACGCCAAGTACGCCGACCGTGTGCTGCTCGCCGAGGCGAACCAGTGGCCCTCCGACGTCGTCGAGTACTTCGGCAACGACGACGAGTGTCACATGGCGTTCCACTTCCCGTTGATGCCGCGCATCTTCATGGCGGTCCGGCGGGAGTCCCGCTACCCGATCTCGGAGATTCTCGCTCAGACGCCCCAGATCCCGCCGAACTGCCAGTGGGGCATCTTCCTGCGCAACCACGACGAGCTGACGCTCGAAATGGTGACCGACGAGGAACGGGACTACATGTGGGCCGAATACGCGAAAGATCCACGTATGAAGGCCAACATCGGCATTCGTCGCCGGCTGGCGCCGCTGCTGGACAACAGCCGTGACCAGATGGAGCTGTTCACCGCGCTCCTGCTCTCGCTGCCCGGCTCGCCAGTGCTGTACTACGGCGACGAGATCGGGATGGGTGACAACATCTACCTGGGCGACCGGGACAGCGTCCGGACTCCGATGCAGTGGTCACCGGACCGTAACGCCGGTTTCTCCACCGCGGACCCGGCCCGGCTGTACCTTCCCCTGATCATGGATCCGGTCTACGGTTATCAGGCCCTGAACGTCGAGGCCGGACAGCGCATGCCGACCTCGTTCCTGGCCTGGACCAAGCGGATGATCGAGGTACGCAAGCGTCATCCGGTCTTTGGGCTCGGCGACTACACCGAGCTTGGCGCGTCCAATCCCTCGATCTTCGCCTTCGTCCGCGAGTTCGGCGACGACCGGGTCCTGTGCGTCGCGAATCTGTCCCGCTTCGCCCAGCCGGTGGAGCTCGATCTGCGTCGTTTCGAGGGATTGGTTCCGGTGGAACTGCTCGGCCGGGTGCACTTCCCGCCGATCGGCGAGCTTCCCTACCTGCTGACGCTGCCAGGTCACGGACGTTACTGGTTCGCGGTGACCAGACCGGGGGAATTCACCCCCTAGTACTCCAACCCGACTTTTGTGATCAGTTGAGTTGTAGCTTCACGGCCTGGCGGTGGTAGTGGCAGTGTTTGGCGAGGAACTGCCGGTGGCGCCGCCACCAGGACCAGGCC